>JAPKZP010000340.1 GCA_026393735.1 Acidobacteriota bacterium | reverse complement strand
ACGCCGTGGGAGCGACTCGGGGACCATTTCGCCGGAGTCCGATTCGGGATTGCGGACGGGGTGACGGACCCCGAATCGGGAACCGCAATCAGCGGAAGCGGGCTGCGGCTCGGTGGAAGCGACATGTTGTCGTTCGCGCCCACTGGAGGCTCCACCTCTGGAACGCTGTACCTACGGGGACGGAGCGGGCGGGAATGCGCCGTGCGAGTGCTCGGGGCGACGGGACGGACCCGGGTGCTGCGCTACGACCGGTCGGCCCGGGAATGGGCAGGGCTGTGAAGGCTGTTGGAGAAGGACGTTCCCACGAACCTCCACGACACGCGTCCGACGGAGTAGTCAGTTCACTGCGATTGAGGACCGGCGTGCGTCTGAGCGTACTTCACCAGTCCCCGGGCGCCCTTCTGGTCGAATCATGGGCCAGATTGATGCCGGGATCGACCCTCGACCTCGTGGCCGCGCGCGGCTCACTCACCGTCGCGTTCCGGGCAACAGTCACGCACGCTCGAGTCATCGCCATTGGAAGGGATTCGAGGCTTCGATACGAGGCAGGACTGCAGGTCGACCCGGGAACAGACTTCCCCTCGGCATTCAGCGTGCAGGACTCGTGAGAAGCTGCTACCCGTCGCGTCGGACGAAAGCCGGGAACGAAACGAGATTCCCTCAGCGATCAGCGGCTTCGGGCGTTGGCATGCAGATTGGTAGGGACAGGTCGTGATGACTCCAAAGCCCGAGACCGCCATGTTCGCCTCAGCGCGCTGCTTCTGCGGCGACGTGCACGCTCACGGCCACCTCCGGGATGGGGCCGCCCCCTTGATCGGCCGGAGCAGCGCCATGCGGGATCTCCGGAGCCGGATCGAGCGGTTGGCGGCGTCTGACTTCACGGTGTTGATCGAGGGTGAGAGTGGAAGCGGCAAGGAACTGGTCGCCCGTCAGATTCACGAGTTGAGTGGCCGGCGCCGCGGGCCCTTCGTCGCTGTGAACTGCGCGGCGCTGGTGGAGACCCTGGTCGAGGCCGAGTTGTTCGGCATCGAAGACCGGACTGCGACAGGGGTCCGCGGGCGTCGCGGCAAGTTCGAATTCGCGTCAGGCGGCACGCTGTTTCTCGACGAGGTGGCCGACCTGTCACCCTCGGCGCAGGCCAAGCTTCTCAGGGCCATCCAGGAATGCGCGATCGAGCGCGTCGGGGGCCACGTCAGTCACCGCGTCGACCTCCGGCTGGTGGTGGCGACCAACCGGAGCCTGCGTCTGCTCGTGAGCCAGGGAGAGTTCAGGCCAGACCTGTACTACCGGCTGAGCGGCGTGGAACTGAAGGTGCCGCCGCTGCGAACGGGCCAGGCAATGTGCGGGAACTCGAGCGTCTGATCGAATCCGTTGTCGTGCTCACACACGGTCAGGAGATTGAACTGGCGGACCTTCCTGCCGTGGTGCGAGGGCGCTACGCCGAGGTACTGGAGCCGTCGCTGGTCGAGGGAGATTCGCTCCGGGCGTGGGGCAGCCGCTACGCGCGGCTGGTGCTGCACCGCTGCGGGTACAACAAGCGGCAAGCCTGCCGGGTGCTGGGCATCAGCTATCACACCCTGCAGGCCGACTTGCGCGTGGGGCCCTCGGTGCCCGATGACGCGACCGAGAGGGAGGGCGATCGACAGTGGCCGGCGCCCGCGATGGCCTCAGTACCGGTGCGTCGGGGCCGCGTGGCGCCGTCGGTCGAGGTGGTCACGATCGGCGCGTGACGCCCAGACCCCTATCGACAGATCAGGGAGGTCGAACCGCGCGGGGTCACCGCGAACGAACCGGGAGCCTCCGGACGAGCTGACGGCGAGGCAGGCCGGCGCCGGCGTGGCGCAGGTGAGGTTGCACGTCGCAGCGCCGGCGTCGCTCGATCAGGGCGTGGCGTCGGATCGGAGGGCAGGATGGTATGTCGGCGTGCGATTGGATTGGGTCTCATGGGCCTGCTTCTCAGTGCCTCGGGCGTATTCGCCAGCGACGAAATGGGGAGTCGCGGGGCGATCTCGCGCACGTGCCGCCCGCAGCCGGTTGTCGCGCCGGCGGCGTCCCAGCAGCGGTGGGAGCGGACCGAGGTGGTCGACGCCACTACGGGGGCGGAGGTCCGCCTGACGGGTAGTGCTTCAGCCGCGCTGCAGGTGCAAGTGTCATGGCCGGAAATCGAATTCCGCAAGGTTATCCAGGCCAATGGCGACTACAACGTTCGGATGCGCAGCCGCCACGACCTCGTCGTGATGGTTCGCACGGGGGATCGGCTGCGCGTCACCAGGAACGGCCGGACCGCCACCGTCAGCCTCGCTCAAACCGACGAGGCCGGGCTCGATCAAGCTCAAGAGGTTCTGGCGGGGTCCCGGGCTGTTCGGGCGTTCCGGGCGCTCGAGGCGAGGCTTGCAGATGAGACACGGGAATCGGCACCCGGCATCGCCCTCGAGACCGTCGACGCCCTGCTCGGCATTCTTCAGGGCGACACGTCCATCCTGTACCGGCGCCGAGCCCGACTGTCGGGCCAGCTGTTCCGAGTGGCCTCGAGCGGTGGAAACGCCTGCTTCGAGACATATGCAATCGATGTCACGGCATCGTGGGACGATCTGGTCCGCTGCATCGACGAGGTCAGTTGGTTCCCGGGACTTCAGGAGGGGTGCGCCCTGATATGGTTGCTGCGCGTGGAATCTTCGTGGTTCCAGTTCATCGGGTGCTCGTCCATTCCCCTCAAGCTGGGGTAGCGCCATGGTTCACGCAATTCGACACACCCTGGTGACGATTCTGGTCGGTCTCTTGCTGGCCGGGCCGAGCGCTGCGGCTGTTCTCGCGCTCCTGCCGGCCGAGTGGCGCGTCCCCGCGGTTCCCTTGCTGGCGGCGGCGGGAACGATCCTTCTCGTTGGCGCGGTCCGCGGCCTGCGGCCGCCCCAGGAGTGACCGGACGACGATGGCGCGGGAGGGGCGAAAGCGGGCTCGCATCGCTTGACCGGTTTGGCACCGGCATAGTAGTGTGAACCAATCTTTCGCCCCTCTCGCGCATCCCATGAATCAGACCAATACGGCCCCGTTGAAGCTGACGCCGTTGAACGCGCGACATCGCGCGTTGGGCGCCCGGATGGTGCCGTTCGCCGGCTGGGACATGCCGGTTGAATACTCCGGTCTGAGACAGGAACATCTGGCCGTGCGCACGCGTGCGGGCCTCTTCGACGTGACCCACATGGGCCAGGTCGAACTCGCGGGCAAGGACGCCCTGGACGCCCTCCAGTGGATCAGCAGCAACGACGCGTCACGCCTGAAGGTCGGCCAGGCGCACTATGCGGGCCTGACGACGCCGGCAGGCACCTTCGTCGACGACATGCTGGTCTATCGGCTCGCCGACGACCATTTCCTCCTGGTCATCAACGCGTCCAACGTCGAGAAGGACGTCGCCTGGATCACGGAGCAGACGCGCAGGTTCGACGCCGCGGCCGTGAACACGAGCGCCCGCTATGCGCTCATTGCGCTTCAGGGACCGCTTGCTCGCCAGGTCCTGCAGCGCATCAGCAACGTCGACCTGACGACCATCAAGTACTACTGGTTCGCCCATGGCGAGGTAGCCGGCGCGCGCGGGACAATCGCGAGGACCGGCTATACCGGCGAAGACGGCTTCGAAGTGTTCGTGCCGCCGCAGCAGGCTGTGAAGGTCTGGGACGCGATTCTCGAAGCCGGAAGCGACGAGAGCGTCATTCCCGCCGGCCTCGGCGCTCGCGATACCCTGCGTCTCGAAGCCGCCATGCGGCTCTACGGGAATGACATCGACGACACGACGACGGTTCTCGAGGCAGATCTCGAGTGGATCGTCGGCTGGGCCAAAGGCGAGTTCCTCGGCCGCCAAGCCCTGGCGGCGCAGAAGGCGGGCGGCATTGCTCGCAAGATCGTCGGCTTCGAGATGCTTGACCGCGCCATTGCCAGGCACGGCTGCCCGGCGCTCGTCGGGGAAGTGAAGGTCGGGCACGTGACCAGCGGCACCCAGACACCGTTCGTGAACAAGGCGATTGGGATGGCCTACCTGCCGGCGGAGCGCACGGGCCTGGGCTCCGAGTTCGACGTCGAGATTCGCGGCCGCCTGTCGCGCGCCCGCGTGGTTCCGCTTCCGTTCTACAAGCGACCGAGAGGGTGACATGTATCCTGCTGACTGCAAGTACACGAAAGACCACGAGTGGATCAAGCTGGCTGGCGAGACAGGGCGTGTCGGCATCACCGACTTTGCGCAGAAGGCGCTGGGCGACATCGTTTTCATCGACTTGCCCCAGGTGGGCCGTGTCCTGAAGCAGGGCGAGAGTTTTGGGACGGTCGAGTCGGTCAAGGCCGTCTCCGAGTTGTTCAGCCCGGTGTCCGGCACGGTGACGGCCGTCAACGCGGCCCTGTCGGACAAGCCGGAGACGGTGAACTCCGACCCGCACGGCAGCTGGATGATCGAGATCCGCTCGTCGGCCCAGGGCGAGGTCTCCGGTCTCCTGGACTCAGCGGCTTACACCGAACTCGTCAAGTAGCCTTCGCACGGGCCGCCTGCGACCCTGGCCCTCCACTGACCGGGACGGACCGGAAACGGCCGTCCCGGCATGGAGCGATCCCCCCGACCGGACCGCTCGCGGCAGGTGACAGGCGTGCCGAGCCGCGCCGGCTCGGCGGGTTCACGTCACCGGATGCTCCCAGAGAGTGGCTCACAGCCTGAGGTCATCATCCATGAGTCGTACTGTTACCGGTTCGTTCGAGTCCCGGCATCTCGGCCCGCGCCCGCACGAGTGCGAGGCCATGTT
>JAPKZP010000797.1 GCA_026393735.1 Acidobacteriota bacterium | reverse complement strand
GTCGATCATCGGCCGCAGGGCGTCGTATGTGTTGCCGGTCGAGTCCTCGCTGAAGGCCGTGATCTGGATCAGTGGCGTCGGCCACTGCATCCCCATCGGCTCGCCTGGTTCGTACGGTCGTTCCCAGCCGCACCGACAGCCATGGTCGGCGCACGCGTAGCCGTCGTCCTTGCCCGCCCAGCCGGCGAAAAGCGCCGGTCCGACGCCCTCGACGCAGACCTGCGTGGCGATCAGCGGGTTCTTGCCCCACTTCTGCGGCGCGACCAGGAGGGCCCGGCGGTTGACGAAGGCCGGCCCGAGAATCGGGTTCACCTCATCCCAGTAGGCGTCCGGCCGGACCATGTAGAAGTTGGCGAGGTACCTGCCCTGGTCCTTGTAGAGCCGGAAGGGTTCGCCGGCGCGGAAGCCGTCGGGCACGATGCAGTGGGCCTCGATCCAGTCGAGCGTCACCCACATCACCTTGCCGTTAGGCGCCTCCATTCATGACCTCGAAACGTTCGCGTGCCGAACCCGACGAGGCGGCCCGTGACGGTCGAGGCGGCGCCTCGACCTGCCCACCGTCGATCACCCAGCGGTTGCCGCGCAGCCCAGGCACTGTGAGCCCCAGGTACGTCTGCTGCCGTTGCACGACCGTCCAGTCGGCCGCTCGACCAGTTGGCCCCTCGGCTCGCCGAAGGCAGCGGACGTAGCTGGCGACCTCGATTTGCTGGCCGTTGCGCTCCCACTCGATCGCCTGCGGCCGGCGCCATTCGCGCTCCCACAGCTCCAGTTCGCGCCGCGTCGCCTTGCTGAGGGGCCATGCGGGGGTTGGACCCTCCCGCCCGGTGCCGGGCAGGTGGATCCACTCGGCGCCGTCTCGTTCGCGTCGGAGCGCGTTGGGATCCGGTGCGGGGCAGGATCGGATGCGGGCGCCGCCCATGAAGGACTCCTAGCCGGGAGCCTCGCGGTTCCCGAGTGCGTAGTTGCAGTGAGCGCAGGCCCCGACCAGAGGGCCACCCTTGCCGCCCCTGGAGACGGGCACCACGTGCTGCCCCGTGGTCGCGATGCCGGTGCAGCCGGGCAGCCGCAGAGCGCAGGGGCCACCGATCACGAGCTCCCGCTCGTTACGGTACTGGCGGTCATAGCCCCGGCTGGCGGCCGATCCGCGCCGGTGGTCGAGTTCGTGTTCGCACGAGCGGCACCGCGACCGCCGCGTCAGGTTCGAGCAGGGATGGTCGGGCAAGCCGAGACAGAGCTTCATGGCTCACCGGTTCCGGCAGGCAGGCTGAACCATCGACTCGGCGAGCACCTGGCGCTGCCGGTATGGCCAGGCTCTGCGGCCTACAGACTCGGCCGCGGGTCGGATTCGGTTCAGTTGCGCGGCACCAGAATACGACTCCGCGGATCCGGTTGCGCTGGTTGGACTGGCTTGACGAAGGCGCCGGCGATGGCCGCGATGAGCGCGAGGCCGTCGGGGGCAGCGAATGGCGAGGGGACGTTGAGAACCGCGACTCCGCCGGTCGGCAGGTTGATGTTGAACTGCTGGCGCTCGGGCTGAGGCTCCGCAGCCCGGTTGATAGCCTGGTCGATCGGATCAGACACGGTCGGCACCTCGTCCGATGGCGTAGAGCTCGTACAACTCGGCAATCGAGCCGGACAGGTAGTCGCGGAACATCTCTTCGGGCCATTTGCCCTCGAGAGCCACGGCGTGCCAGTCGCCGCGTGAGCGCAGGACAGCCC
>JAPKZP010000079.1 GCA_026393735.1 Acidobacteriota bacterium | reverse complement strand
GACGGGCAGCACGGCCACGACGTTCGCGGCGAGCGGCATCGGCAACGGGACCTATTACCTGCGCGTGCGGGCCACCAACAGCTTCGGCACCAGCGGACCGTCCAACGAGGCGACCCTGGTCGTGGGCGGCGGGGGCTGTTCCATCGCCCCGGGCGCGCCGGGCAGCTTGACGATCACCCAGAACAGTGGGGGCAACGTGGCCTTCCGCTGGACCGCGGCGGCCGGAGGGCCCACCACGTACGTCCTGGAAGCCGGCTCGGCCCCGGGCCTCGCGAACCTGGCGACCGTGGACCTGGGCGGGACCGGGACGGCGTTTGCCACGTCCGGCGTCGGCGCCGGCACCTACTACGTGCGCGTCAAGGCCGCCAACGCCTGCGGCACGAGTGCGCCGTCGAACGACGTCGTGCTCATCGTGCCGTAGACGACCGAGGGGATATCCGGGACGCGGCGAGCTACTTCCTGATGGGTCCGCTCAGGCTGCGGCGGACGCTGGTGACGAGCGCCTTGACCTCGAGGACTTCGCCCGCGCGAATCACGCTCGTGATGCGCTCGAGATCCTCGATGTGCGCCAGCGGGTCGCCTGCGACGACGATGAAATTGGCGTCCATTCCAGGCGCGATGCGGCCGGCGCTGCTGCCCGCCGCCGCGCCCAACAGCCCCGCCGCGTTCACGGTCGCAGCGCGCAACGCGTCAGCGGGCGTGAGGCCCGCGCGCACCAGGGCGGCGAGCTCACGGTGAATCCCGATGCCAGGCAGCGGATAGCCTTTCCACTCGAATCCCGTTCCCGCCGCGACCTTGCCACCGGCGCGCACGAACCGCCTGATGAAGGCGGCCTGGCTCGCCCACGCCTGCTTCGCTTTCGCGATGTCGGCATCGCTGAGAGAACCGAGGTCCTGCATCAGCGCATTCACGCGCTCGTCGGGCAGAAAGTCCAGCGCCGGATCATCGGCGGCCTCGTCGGGAAACGCCCGCGCTCGCGCCGCCGCGAGCAGCGGCACCAGCGTCACCCGCGCCCTGATCAGCCGCGTCTGCAGAGTTGCCAGTTCAGTCGCGCTCGTTGCGAGCCACGCGTCGTCGGCCCCCGCGGTGGATCGGGGTTTGACCGGGAACGCCAGCGTGTCGATCGTCGCGACACCGGCGGCGGCAAGATCGGACATGGAGGAGGCACCCGGCTGGCCGCTGACGCGGGTCGAGGAACCCTTGACCGCATCGACGATCGCCTTGTAGGCATCCGGGAGGAGATGGTCGTAGCCGGCAACCCATTCCACGGTGGCGGCGGCCTGACGCGTTGCTTCGCCGGCGGCCGCCTGGGCGTCGGGCGCGTCGAAGAGCCAGCGCCCGGGCGTGGCGGCCTGGTCGATGCCGCGCCCGCTCGTCGCGAGGCGAGGGGCGAGGGTCGATCCGGACTCCGCGCGAGCCCGCTGAGACACTGCCCACGTCGTCCTGACGTTCAGGACACGGTACGCGGTGACGCCGTGCGCCAGGCCCATCAGGTAGAAGTAGTCGGCGTCGAGCTCCGACGTTGGCGCCGCCCAGGCATGGGCGTCCACGAGGCCTGGCACGAGCACGCCGCCGTCGGTCTTCACGGGGTGCGCGGGCACGGGCGCGGGCGCCTGCGCGGATAGGGCTGCGGCCATCGCAGCGGCGAGGAAGAGCACGAACGCCGCGCGCGGCGTCATGGTGGGATTGGGAACCCGGGGTTCGAGCGTAGGGCTCATCGTCACTGCTGCCAGTCTAATGCCGAATGCCGACCCGGCGCCTGTCGATCTATGATGCACAGTCCCTTTCGGTCGGCGAGCGCATGCGAGAAGTTGTCATCACCCATCATGGCGGCCCGGACGTGCTGGAAGAGCGGCAGCGTCTGACGCCCGATCCCGCTTCCGGAGAAGTCCGCATCCGCGTGAAGGCGTGCGGCGTGAACTTCGCCGACGTCCTGGCGAGGATGGATCTCTTTCCGGATGCGCCGAAACCGCCGATGGTCCCGGGCTACGAAGTCTCCGGCTACGTGGATGCCATCGGCCCCGGACCGACCCGCCACGAGATGGGGAGACATGTCGTTGCGCTCACGCGGTTCGGGGGTTACGCGGATTGCGTCATCGTGCCGGCCGAGTTCGTGTGGGGCGTGCCTCAGAACCTCAGCCACAACGAGGCGGCATCGATCCCGGTGAACTACCTGACCGCCTCCGTGGCGCTGTATCGCATGGCCGGTCTCAAGTCCGGCGAGTGGGTGCTCATCCACGGCGCGGGCGGCGGTGTCGGCATAGCGGCCATCCAATTGTCCCGGCTGCGGCGCGCCACGGTCGTCGGGACTGCGTCGGCGGCCAAGCACAACGCGCTGCGGAGCCTGGGCATCGATCACGTCATCGACTACCGGACCGCCGACGTCGAGGCCGAAGTGGCGCGCATCACGAACGGACGCGGCGTGGACGTGGTCCTCGATCCCCTCGGCGGCGAGAACCTGATCAAGAGCTACCGGATGCTCGCTCCGCTCGGGCGGCTCGTCAGCTACGGCGCGCAGGACATGGTCGGTGGCCAGCACCGTATCGTGGTGCGGTCGCTGCACACGCTGTGGCAGATGCCCCGATTCAACCCGGTCGACTTGATGAACGACAACAAGGGCGTGTTCGGGTTGAACCTCGGCCACCTGTGGGAGGAACGCCGGTTTCTCTCGGGCGCGATGGAGGCACTCCTCACGGACTTCGCCGGCGGCCGCCTGAAGGCCGTGGTCTCGAAGACGTTTCCGCTGGGCCGCGCCGCCGATGCCCATAGATTTCTGCAGGACCGGGCCAACGTCGGCAAGGTGGTGTTGACGGTGTAGGGGTCGTACTCCTGTCGACCCGGGCAGGGACGGGGCCCTGCCCCTACGGAGACTTGGAGTTCGGGTTTCGTAAGTCTTGCTCCTGACAGAGAGGATCCCATGCGACGACTCATTGTTCTTCTGCTGATGATGCTGGCCGTGGCCGCCCCGGTTTCAGCCCAGACGGGTCCGACCGTCGATCAATTGATCAATCTGAAGCGAGTCGGTTCGCCGCAGATCTCGCCCGACGGGAAGCTCGTGGCCTACACGGTGCGCGAGGCGAACTGGGACGAGAACGCGTACGAGACCGAGATCTGGCTCGTGGATGTCGCCACGGCAAAGGCGCGACAGCTCACGAACGCGAAGAAGTCGAGTTCGTCGCCCGACTGGTCGCCGGACGGCAAGCGGATTGCGTTTCTCTCGGACCGCCTGGACAAGCAGCAGATCTGGCTGATCAGCGCGGAATTCGGTGAAGCCGAGCAATTGACGACCGAGGAGGACGGCGTCGGAGGCAACTTCGCCTGGTCGCCCGACGGGAAGCAGATCGCGTTCTCGAAGACAGATCCGAAGCCTGACGCGCTGAAGGAGCGTGACAAGAAGTACGGCGAGTTCGAGGTGACCGACGAGGATCAGCGGCTGACGCATCTCTGGGTGATCGATCTCGAATCAAAGAAGGCGAAGCGGTTGACGCAGGGGGCTTTCACGGTCGGCAGCTTCGACTGGTCGCCGGACGGCAAGGAGATCGCGTTCGACCACACGCTCAACCCGGACCCGTCGAACGGCGGCACGGCCGACATCTCGATCGTGACGGTGACTGACGCGAAGATCCGGCCGCTCGTGAAGCAGGACGGCCCGGACAGCCGCCCGGTCTGGTCACCGGATGGCAAGCAGGTCGCGTTTTCCTCTTCGCTGGCGCAGGCGTTCCCCTACTTCATGAACAGCCACATCGCGGTGATTTCGGCAGCCGGCGGCCCGATCCAGGACCTCACGAAGACGTTCGATGAGAGCCCGGGCCTCGTGGCCTGGCAGAAGGACGGCCTCTACATCAGCGTTGCTCAGCGCACGTGGGCGTACCTCTACCGCCTCGACCCCGTCACCCAGAAGATGACAAGACTGACGCCGGGCACGGACTGGATCATGTCGAGCGTCAGCTTCTCGGGCGACGCAGCGACGATCGCCTTTGTCGGGAGCGGCCCGAAACAGCTCCCGGAGGTGTTCGCTGCGCCGCTCTCGACGATGGCGCCGAAGAAGCTGACCGACATGGCGGCGCAGGTGGCCGCGTGGCCGCAGCCGACGCACGAGGTGATCACCTGGAAGAGCGTCGACGGCGCCTCAATTGAAGGCGTGCTGCACAAGCCAGCCGGTTTCCAGGCCGGCAAGCGCTATCCCCTGCTCGTCGTGATTCACGGTGGCCCGACGGGCACGTCGCGCCCGGTGCCCTTCAGCGCCGCGACCACGTATCCCATCGACATCTGGCTCAACAAGGGCGCGATTGTCCTCGAGCCGAACTATCGCGGCAGTGCGGGCTACGGCGAGAAGTTCCGCGCGCTCAACGTGCGGAACCTCGGAATCGGCGACGCGTGGGACGTCATCTCGGGCATCGACTACCTTGTCGCGCAGGGCCTGGCCGACAACGACAGAGTCGGAACGATGGGGTGGAGCCAGGGTGGCTACATCTCGGCGTTTCTGACGACGCACGACAGCGCGCGATTCAAGGCGGTGTCGGTGGGCGCGGGGATCGCGAACTGGATGACGTACTATGTGAACACCGACATCCACCCGTTCACGCGCCAGTACCTGAAGGCGACGCCGTGGGACGATCCGAAGATCTACGCGGACACGTCGCCCATCACGTACATCAAGCAGGCAAAGGCGCCCACGCTCATCCAGCACGGCGAACTCGACAAGCGGGTGCCCATCCCGAACGCCTACGAGCTGTACCAGGGCCTCCAGGATCAGGGCGTTCCTGTAAAGCTCGTCGTCTACAAGGGCTTCGGACATGGCCTGACGAAGCCCAAGGCGCATCGCGCGGCGATGGAGCACAACCTCGAGTGGTTCGGGAAGTACATCTGGGGCGAGGCAGCGCCTCAAGCTCCGGCGGCGCCACCGGTTGCCGGGGGAACGCAGCCTGCGTCGGCCGGAGTCACGCCACCTGTGGCGAGCAGAGTCGAGCCATTCGCGGGTGTCACGAACTACGCGAAGATCGACGGCGGGTTCGCGTGCGGCGGCGCCATCAAAGCCGACGCTCCCGCGGAGCTGAAGAAGCAGGGTTACAAGTCAGTGCTCAACCTGCGGGCGGCAGACGAGGAAGGCGCCAACGTCGAGCAGGAACAGGCCGCGGTCGAAGCGGCCGGCCTGAAGTACATTCACGTGCCGTTCAAGCGTACGGACCCGAAGGTGCAGGACGCGATTGACGCGTTCCTGGCGGCCGCGAAAGACCCGGCCAACCAGCCGATGTACTTCCATTGCACGGCCGGGGCCCGGGCCGCGGCCCTGTGGGCCATCAAGCGCGTCGTGGTCGACGGCTGGCCCATGCAGAAGGCCATCGACGAAGCCGTCGACCTCGGCCTCACCCAGGCCTCGGTGAAGACGTGGACAGAGGAGTATCTGAAGAAGATAGCCAGGTAGCCGGCTACTTTCCTCCGTACACTATTGCCAGCACCATCGCGTCAAGCTCCGACTGGAGCTTGGCGCGGCGGGTTTCGCGCTCGCCGATCTCCCGCTTCAGAACCTCGAGGCGCGTCTCCTGTTCGTCCAACTGGCGCGTGTAGCGGGTCACGAGCGTCTTTTCCTCGGCGCTGCCCTTCAGCGCTTTGAGGTTCTCGCGCAGCCGTTCCTGGTCGCGGAAAATCTGCTCGGACTCGCGGGTGCGCTCGGCGATCTCCGATCCGACGGCCGACACCTCACCCTTCTTCACCACGACCGCCCGGAGTGACTGCTCGAGTTCCGGCGTCAGCGTCTGCTGCTGCGCGAACATGGCAATCTGGTCGCTGTTCAGGTTGGAGACCTGATAGGTCGTGTCCATAACGCGGACTTCTTCGACAGCGAGCGTCGCCGTCGCCTTCGATCCGACCGGGAGCCGGAAGCGGTAGTTGCCGGGTGTTGTTTCGTCCGGCTTCGCGCCGGCCTGCAGTTTCCAGCCCGCGCGGTTGGGATGCTCGATGACGACGGTGCGCGTCTTGCTGTCTTCGTTGCGAACGCTGTACACGCGCTTCTCGTGCAACTCGCGCTGGATGATCATCATGCCGCGCGCGATGCGCAGGTTCGTCACCCGTTCGGGCGCCGTCGTTTCCGGCTTCCAGTCGACGAGCAGCGCGAGATCGGACGCGTATGACAGCAGGCGTTTCTCGCCCGGCTTCACGGAATCCATCAGCCCTTCGCCGGTGAACGTCGCGTCCTCAAGCACCGAGAACGCGCCGCCGTCCAGCGTGTAGGGCGTGGTGTTCGTGAGCCACACCGCGCTGCGCGGCCGGGCGCCGGTCGACGCGCTCCACAGCGATACCCGCTCGGCCTCGACCTGCCCGTTGATGATCGGCACGAGCGCCGACTGGTTCTTCCGAATCGTGACGGGTTCCTTCAGGCGGTATTCGAACAGGTCGCCCAATTCACGTCACTGCGCTGCGGCCTCCGTCGACATCATTCTCTCGGTGACGGCCTCCGCCCGCATCATCGGCGGGGGGGCGGGAGGCGGCGGGGCTTCGGGCATGCCGCCCACGACACCACCCACAACGCCGCCCGGAAAGCCCCCGCGGGCGGCCATCTTCGAGCTTTCGCTCGGGGCCATGTCCATGAGCGTGGCCTCGTGCGTCTGCGGGCTCAACTGCACGGCGGAGGGCAGCGGCACGACGGGCCGGCGGGCGTAGAGCGGCTGAGACAACTGCTGGATGAACGACTGCGGCGAGCCGGCGACGAGCGACAATTCGACGTTGGTCCAGGCCTCGCCGATCGTGTTGTCGACGATGGCCCAGCCCTGCAGTAACGGTTTGTCCGACGGTTTCGCCGGCAGCACCAGGCGGTACGTGCTCTTCCAGATCGGCACCTCGCTGATGTAGCTCACGTACAGCTGCCGATCGCCGGTGCCGCTCGTCGCGATGGTCATCCGCCGCAGGTCGCGCTGCCGCGTCGAGGCGACGATGTCAAGGTAACGGCGGATGTCGCCGCGCAGATCGCCTTCGAGGATACGCACGGAAAGACGGGACGTCACGTCGAACGTGCGCAGTTCGCCGGTGTCGGTGACGATTGACAGCTCCCGGACCTGCGTCTGCTTGTCGCCCTCGCCGAACGCCCGCTGCTCGACCGCCAGCACCCGGCCGGTGGCGGGCGGCCCGCCGGCCTGCACCTCGACGCGCGCGCCGCGGATGGCGCCCAGGAACGCGAGCGCCGTGGTGTCTTCGTCGAGCGGCAGTGACAGCGCGCCAAGCTTGCGGTTTGCCGGGTCGTCGGTGTGGAAGCTGACGCCCGTGACTTTGCCGCTCCCGAGATCCACCGTCGTGAGCGACTTCAGCACGTCGTTCAACTGGCCGCTGGTGAAGTCGATGGACACCTGCTGAGTGCCTCTCACCTTGCCGAGATGCTCGAAGAAGCCCACACCGTTCTTGTAGAGCACCACTCGCTTGATGGGCAGCCGATCGGCCCCGCCCTGGGCGCTCGCGAGTGCTGCGGAGTCCGCCGGCGCCGGAGGTGTCGCGGCCTGCTGGGCCAGTCCGACACCTGGCGTCAGCATCACCGCCAGACCGATCACTGCCAACGTATGACGCATGGGTTCCTCCCTTGTCTGTGTCTGGGGTCAGGTCCAAAACACAACCTT
>JAPKZP010000454.1 GCA_026393735.1 Acidobacteriota bacterium | reverse complement strand
GGGCCGCCCCCAACGATCAACGCGCGCGCATCTCTGTAGGGGCAGGGCCCTGTCCCTGCCCGGGTCGACACGGGGGTCGACCCCTACGCTGACAACCTCTCCCACGGGCGATCCACGAGGCCGCCGCTACTTTTCGTCGAGCTTGCGTCCTGAGTCCAGCTTGTCGAAGTTCAGAATCGCGTTGAACACGAGCCCATAACTTCCCTGGGTCTCGCCTCGCCACATCGGGTTCATCGCGAACAGGACGATGTGCCCCTTGTCGAGGGGCACGTCGACGACCATCGGCCGCTGCGCGATCTCGGTACCGTTCTCGAGCAAGCCTGACACCAGCAGATCCTTTGCGTCTCCGAACCGCATGATGACCCGCGGCCGCTGCGCCGGCGGGATGATGTTCAGCGGATTGCGCAACTGTTCCTCGGTCACGGGCGCAGCCTGCCAGGACTCCGCCTTTGGTTCCTCGGCTGGCGGCGCCGCGGCTGGCCTGCCCTGCGGCTGATCCGGATCGTCCACCGTGCCACGCCCGGTGGGCCGTTCCGTTTCGCCCCCGGCGCCACGGCCGCCGCGACCGACGCCCAGCGTGTTGCTGACGCCGAACACCAGCCCGGGGGCCGCGTAGATCGACAGGGTCTCGCCATATCCGTACGCGATCGGGCTCGTGCCGTCGACGAGCTTCGATCGCATGACGGTGCCCGGCGCGTTCAGGCGCGTCGGGTTCTGCACCGACAACCCCGGGGTCAGGCCGAACGTCCCGGCAAAGAGCGAGGTGTCGTCCGCCACAATCAGCAGCCCCCCCTGGCGCACGAAGTTCTCGAGGTTCAGACCGCCCCAGCCCAGGCCGGGGCGCATGTCGTCGGTCTCGTCAATCTTCCCGATATTCGGCGTGAGCGGCGTCGTCTTCCACGGCATCGGGTTGCGCCACATCGGCATGCCCGCGACGATCTGCTGCGCGCCACGGCCCACCGGCGGGAAGACCAGGACGTCGTACTTCGCGTTGAGGTTCGCGTCCCTGGCGATGACCTGGGTGCTGATGTACTCGTACGGGATCTTCAGCCGGTCGAACTCCATCCGCCACCAGCCCTCGTCCTGCGTCCCGATCCACGTGTGGACGTAGCCGATGCGGGGCGTCTTCACGGCGTGCGCCTTGACCGCGGGCGCCGCGGCCAGTGCGTAGGACGGCACGCCGAACTCCGCGCCGGCCTTCTCGATCTCGGCCGCCGGCGCGTTCCGGATGAGGAACGATCCGCGGCTGAACTTCCTGCCCGCGGCCTCGAACGGCTCTTCCGCCACGTCGAACGACGCGCCCTTCAGGCGGTACCGGAACGCGATGAGGGACGGATCGGTGTCGTTGTTCACCGCGAACACCGTGCCCGTCCCGACCACGGCGCCCGGCACCTTGATCTCCGTCACCTTCTCCATGGCGGCGTCGAGCACCTTGGCGTCGGCCACGCGTACCACCTGGACGTTGAACAACTCGCCGAAGGTCCACCCGGTGTCGTCGTACGGGCGCTTCTGCGGATCGCTCGGGCTCCAGTACTGGTAGTCGAGCAGCGCATCCGCGATGCGGCTGTAGGGCTGATCCATCCGGATGATGTAGCTGCCCGCCGGGAACTGGCGCGTTTCCGTCGTCGGCTTTGCAGCGTCTGGCTTCTCGTCGATCTTCTGTTCCGTGGCCGCAGGCTCCGAGGCCGGTCGTGCCGCCGCGCCACCGCGTCCACCTCGGCCGCCTCCCTCGTCACCGGCGGCGCGCGCAGGCTTCTTGATCGGAAGCGTCACGCTGAACGCCGCGGTCGCCCGCGAGATTTCGACGGCCTGACGCTGCAGCACGCGCAGCAATTCCGCCTGGGCGCCCGGCCTCGCCTCGTCGGCCGGTAAGACGTAGGCGGCCGGCCCCTCGATCGTCGGCTTCGTGATCGACCGCTTGCTCTTGAGGTAGAAGTTCTTCAAAAACAGCTTGTTGTTGCCGGCGAAGTACGAGAGCGCGGTGAGCAGGCCGGTCTGCTGATAGTTGTTGTTGTTCCGCTGGGACCACATCGTCTTCGGCAGCGGCGGGTTCTGGCGGTACCACGTCCGCGCATAGTCGTTCGGCTGCAGCTTGCGCTCGACCGTGTCGGCCCCCGCGTTGCCGAACGTCTCGTACAGGCGGCTGACGCCGTTGTGCATCGCGCCGATGAACATGAGATACCCGGGCGACCAGGTGTCGAACGTCCCGTGCGCGAAGGCGCCGGGCATGCCGAACTTGGTCATCTCGGACATGTTGTTCCAGCCGAACAACTGCCACTCGTCCGTCAGGATCGGGTCGACCCACGCGTTGTAGGGACCGTCGCCCACGGTGTTGTCGTAGAGGTACGGCACCGACTCGTGGAGGTCGTGCAGCACCTGGATCTTCTGCCCCACGACGAAGTTGATGACGTTGCGCGTCAGGGCGAGCG
>JAPKZP010000632.1 GCA_026393735.1 Acidobacteriota bacterium | reverse complement strand
GTCGGAGTCTGTCACGGCGGCACTCGCGACGCAGGCCGCCGCTCCCGACATCGTGCTGCAGGGCATGGCGGAGACCAGGGACGGCGACGACGTCCAGCGCACCGCGATCATCCGCGCTGGAAACGACCTCGTGCTGGCGACGCTCGGGACGGCCGTGGGCGGCCGCTACCGGGTGGCCGGGTTGACCGCCGACAGCGTCGAACTCGACGATGTCCAGGGAGGCCCTCGCCGCACGGTCCGCCTCCAGTAGCGGGCGATCCGGCACCGTATCATCGAATCGGTTGCGGTATAATTGCCCACGGTCGCCTCGGCGACGACGTCTCGCCTGACTTCGGGACCCCGGCAGCATGACTTCTACGCCTCAATTCACGTTCCTGACGCCTCCGGCGGATGGAACGCCAATCACGAAGAAGCACGACGAGATCGTCGTTCCCAGCGATCCCATCATTCCGTTCATCGAAGGTGACGGCACGGGGCCCGACATCTGGCGCGCGTCCGTGCGCGTGTTCGACGCGGCCGTCCGGAAGGCCTACGGCGGCAAGAAGCGCATCGTCTGGTTCGAGGTGTTCGCTGGCGAGAAGGCCAAGGCGCGGACGGGCGAGTGGCTGCCGGCCGACATGCTCGAGGCGGTGCGGGCCTACAAGGTCGCGATCAAGGGGCCCTTGACGACGCCGGTGGGCGGCGGCATCCGCAGCTTGAACGTCGCGTTGCGCCAGACGCTGGATCTCTACGCCTGCGTGCGCCCGGTGAAGTACTACGCGGGCACGCCCTCGCCGGTGAAGGCGCCGGAGAAGATGAACACCGTCATCTTCCGCGAGAACACGGAGGACGTGTACGCCGGCCTCGAGTGGGCCCGTGGCACGCCGCAGGCCGAGCAGATCATCGAGTTCCTCGAGCGCGAACTGGGCAAGCGCGTGCGCAAGGACTCGGGCATCGGCATCAAGTCCATGTCCGAGACGGGCAGTAAGCGGCTCATCCGGCTGGCCATCAAGTGGGCGCTCGTGAACGGCCGCACGAGCCTCACGCTGATGCACAAGGGCAACATCATGAAGTTCACGGAGGGCGCCTTCCGTGACTGGGGCTTCGAACTGGCGAAAGCGGAGTTCCGCGACCAGATCGTGACCGAGGACGAAACCTGGCAGGGCGTGCAGGCCGACGGCAAGCTCCTCATCAGAGATCGGCTGGCCGACAGCATGTTCCAGCAGATCCTGACCCGCACCGACGAGTACGACGTGGTGGCCACGCCGAACCTGAACGGCGACTACCTGTCGGACGCGGCGGCAGCGCAGGTCGGCGGCGTCGGCATGGCGCCGGGCGCCAACATGGGCGACGAGATCGCGTTCTTCGAGGCGACGCACGGCACGGCGCCGAAGTACGCCGGCAAGGACATCGTGAATCCGGGTTCCGTGATCCTGTCCGGTGTCATGATGCTGCGGTACCTGGGCTGGAAGCAGGCGGGCACGATGATCGAGGCGGCCCTGACGAAGACCATTCAGCAGAAGCAGGTCACCTACGACCTCGCGCGCCAGATGCCGGGCGCGACGGAAGTGCAGACGTCGGCATTCGCGGACATGATCATCGGCAACATGTAGTCGGGTGGTTCATCGGGTGGACGCGGAAGCCATGCCGGTTTCCGCCGGGAGGACTCATACCATGCTCAAGAAGATCGCGCTCATCGGCGGCGGAAACATCGGCGGGGTGCTCGTCCATGAAATCTTCCAGCGCAAGCTGGCGAGGACCGTGGCGCTGGTTGACGTGAAGGGCCCGGACGTGGCCAAAGGCAAGTGTCTCGACATCGCCGAGGCGACGCCGATCATCAACAGCGACGTCCTGTTCGAGGCGGGCAAGGACTACGACGTCATCAAAGACGCCGACATGGTCATCAACACCGCGGGCGTGCCGCGCACGGTGAGGCCGGACGGCACCTTCCCGTCGCGCGAGGAACTGCTCGCCGTCAACCTGCAGATCACCGACAAGGTGGCCGGGGCCATCAAGCAGTTCTGCCCCGACGCCATTGTGATCTCCATCGCCAATCCGCTCGATGCCATCGTCTACCGCCTCTATCAGAAACTGAACCCGCCGAAGCACAAGCTGATGGGCATGGCCGGGGCGCTCGATTCGGCGCGCTACCGCTACTTCGTGGCGAACGCCGCCGGCGTGTCGGTCGATAACGTCGAGGCGATGGTGCTCGGCGGCCACGGCGACGACATGGTGCCCATTCGCAGCTGCTGCCGCATCGCCGGCATGCCGGTCGAGAAGTTCGTGGATGACAAGACGCTGTCGGCCATCGAGGCGCGCACCCGCAAGGCGGGGGGCGAGATCGTCGGGCTGATCGGCGTGTCGGCCTTCTGGTCGCCGGCGATTGCGGCCATTGAAATGGCCGAGGCCATCATCTACGACAAGAAGAAGATCATCCCGTCCTGCGTGCTCCTCGAGGGCGAGTACGGCGTGAAGGGCCTCTTCGTCGGCGTGCCGGTCGTGCTCGGCAAGCACGGCATCGAGAAGATCATCGAGATGGAGCTGACGGAGGCCGAGAAGGCCGCGTTCGCGAAGTCCATCGAGGCCGTCAAGAAGACCACCGACGAGGTCATCGCCACCAAGTAGGGGCGGACCCCTGTGTCCGCCCGGTCTCGGCGCCGTGAGACACACGAAAACGCC
This sequence comes from Acidobacteriota bacterium, assembly GCA_026393735.1. GTDB lineage: Bacteria > Acidobacteriota > Vicinamibacteria > Vicinamibacterales > JAKQTR01 > JAKQTR01. The sequence goes on along the minus strand of JAPKZP010000632.1, from coordinate 3,776 downwards.
CGGGCTGGCCGCGTGGCCGACCCGGGCGCAACCGTCTACGCTGTGTCTGTGCCGCTCGCCGCTCGCCTAGATCGTCTTTGCGGGCGCTTCCGGCACGTCCGGCCGGCGCGTGATCGTGGTCACCTTCGCCACGACCTTCGACGGGCACGGCTGTTTGTAGAGCTTCAGATAGTCGAAGACGAGCTGCCGTTTCATCAACTGGATGGCGCGAGCCGGGTCCACGCCCTTCGGGCAGGCCTGCGAGCACTCCCCCGCGTAGTGGCATTTCCACGGCCCCTGCTCCGTCGCCAGCACGCGCTTGCGCGACGCGAAACCGCCGTCGCGGCTGTCGGCGTTGTAGCGGTGCGACTGCGCCAGGGGCATCGGCCCCGAGTACGCCGGGTCGGTCGCCACCGTCGGGCAGGCCGCCATGCAGCACCCGCACTTGATGCAGTAGGTGAACTGCAGGAACTGCTCGAGCTCGTGCGGCGACTGGAAGTACTCGCCCGTGGGCTCCTGCATCTCCGCCGTGTCCTCGCGGATGATGTGCGGCATCAGCGCCGCGTGCGCGTCGAACATCGGGCGCAGTTCCGGCACCAGGTCCCGGATGATGTCGAAATTCGGCAGCGGCGCCACCGTGACAAGCTCGGTGCCGAGTTCGGTGACCTGCGTGTTGCACGCGAGCCGCGGGTGGCCGTTGATGAACATCCCGCACGATCCGCACACGCCCATGCGGCACGAGGACCGCCATGCGAGCGACGGCGACGCGGTTTCCTTGATCTTCCGCAGGCCGTCGAGCACGGTCATGCCGGCGGTATAGGGGAGGGTGAAATCCTCCCAGGTGGGTTCCTGCTGGGTGGCCGGATCGAACCGCCGGATCCGGAAGGTTACGTTGGCTGGTGCCGTCATTGTCGTTCCCTCCACCCGCCTACAGCGTCTTGGCCAGCGCGCCGGCAGCCCAGGCCGCCCACGAGCCGAACACGAACAGGACCAGGCCGCCCACGGTCAGGGTCACGTTCAGGCCCTTCTTGGCAGCGGCGCCGAGGCCGAGTTCGAACAGAATGTTGCGGAGCCCGTAGAGGCCGTGGAAGAGCGCCGCGCCGAGCAGCACGATGTAGCTGACGGTAAAGAACCCCAGCTTCGCGCGCTCAACCACGTTGGCCCAGGCGACCGGGTGCGGGTCTTTCGGGTTGAAAATTCCCAGCAGCACGTCCAGGTGCATGATGCCCATGTGCAGGCCGAGGAAGACGAGAATCACGAGTCCTGCCAGCAGGTGCCATGTCCAGAGCCGTTGATCGCGCATGGTCCCCTCCTCAGTGCAGGATGAAGAAATCCAGGCCGCCCGCGAGGACGACCAGGCCGGCCAGGACCATCATGACGATGGCGAGCGGCCGCTGTTCATGGACGGACGTGCGGTACGGGTACACCGGCTCGATCGGGTTGCCGATCGCGAAGCCGAGTTCGATGAGCCCCAGGCGCACGCCGTTGAAGGCGTGGAACGCGAACGCGCAGAACACCAGGAACTCGCCCACGACGAAGAGCGGGCCGCTGACCGTGCCCATCGACGTCGCCCACGCCTCCGGGCCGAACGCCCGGGCCGAGGTGACGAAGATGTGCAGGAGGAAGTAGAAGAGCAGGCCGAGGCCCGTCAGGCGGTGGAGCGTGTAGAGATACCGCTCGAGGCCCCACTTCCCGCCGCCAAGCCAGCCCCAGATGCCAAGCCGGTTCGGATGACCCTTGTTCTCGAGCATCAGATCCTCCCGCCTCAGTACTTGCGCTCAACCGGTTTCCACGTGTCGATGGTCACCGGCTTGTAGTCCAGTTTCGGTTGGCCGGACGCGTTGTGCCATGCCAGCGTGTGCTTCAGCCACTTCTCGTCGTCGCGGACCGTGAAGTCGCGCCGGGCGTGTGCGCCGCGCGACTCCTCGCGGGCGATCGCGCCCATCACCGTGACCTCCGCGAGATCGACGAGGTTGTCGAGCTCAATCGCGTGGAAGAGGTTCGAGTTGTAGACCGAGCTCTTGTCGGGTACCGGGGCATGGACCGCCTTTTCGCGGATGGCCCGGATTTCGATCAACGCCTGCGCGAGGTCCTCGCCCTTGCGGAAGACGCCGACGTACTTGTCCATCAGCGTACGCAGGTCACGGCGCAGCTCGTACAGGTTCTCTTTGCCCTGGCGCCCGAGGATGGCCTTGATGCGCGTCTGGTGCACCGTCCAGGCGTGGTCCGACAGGCGCGCGGGCTTGGCGAGTTTCGGCAGCGCGTTGGCGATCTCCTCGCCCGTGATGCCGCCCCACACGAGGCACTCCGCCGTCGAGTTCGACCCGAGGCGGTTCGCGCCGTGCAGCGACACGCACGCGGCCTCGCCCGCGGCCCAGATGTTCTTGATCCGCGTCAGCCCGTTGATGTCGGTCTCGATGCCGCCCATCGAGTAGTGGGCCACGGGCCGAATCGGGATCGGCTTCTCGATCGGATCGATCCCGACGAACTTGATGCAGACCTCCCGGATGAGGGGAAGGCGCGTGTTGATGATCTCCGCCCCGAGGTGCGTCAGGTCGAGGTGCAGGTAGTCCTTGCCCTCCGGCCCCGGGAACCCTCGCCCCTCCAGGATTTCCGTCATCTCGGCCCGCGAGACCATGTCGCGCGGCGCCAGCTCCATCTTGCTCGCCGCGTAACGCTCCATGAAGCGCTCGCCCTTGTTGTTCTTCAGGTAGCCGCCTTCCCCGCGGCACCCCTCCGTCATCAGGATGCCGGACGGCACGAGGCCCGTCGGGTGAAACTGGAGGAACTCCATGTCCTCCAGCGGCAGGCCGGCCCGATACGCCATCGCCATGCCGTCGCCGGTGACGGTTTCCGAATAGGTCGTGAACCCGTACAGCGTCCCGCCGCCGCCCGACGCGATCAGCAGGGCCTTGGCCTGCAGGATGACCGTTTCGCCGCTGGGCGCGTGGAAGCCCACGAGCGCGACGAACTTGCCCTCTTCGACCACGATGTCCGTGATGAACAGCTCGTCGTAGCGCTTGAAGCACTGGTACCGCAGCAGCTGGTCGTACAGCGTCTGCATCTCGAAGAAGCCCGTCTTGTCGGCGGCCAGCGTGGCCCGCGGATACGAGTGCCCGCCGAATGGCCGCTGGGAAATCCGGCCCTCGTGGTCGCGGGTCCACGGGATGCCCCAGTGATCGAGCAGCTGGATCTCGCGCGGCATCGCCTTGCAGAAGCGCCAGACGACATCCTGGTCGGCCAGGAAGTCGGAACCCTTGACGCTGTCCCAGGCGTGCAACGCGATGCTGTCGCCCAGGTCCTCGCGCAGGACGGCGGCGGTGCCGCCTTCCGCGCAGACCGAGTGAGCGCGCATGAGCTGGACTTTCGACACGATGCCGATGTCGACGTGGCCCTCGGTGCGATGCGAGAGTTCGACGGCCGCGCGCAATCCCGCCAGCCCGGCGCCCAGTATCAGGACGTCGTGGGTCAGGCTCTGCGCCATGCGGGACCTCCTTCAGGAATCAGGAACAATGAGGAGTGCCTCAGCTGAAGAGGGGCTGAGCAGTCGCGTCCCGGGGGCGGGCGGCGCACGAACGGCGCCGTCGGACGGACGGATTCTATTCGTATGAGGGGCGAACACGCAAGCGCATTACGGACTCAGCCCCTGACCGACGCGCGGCGCGCGCGCCGATCCAGCAGTGCGTCCGGACGCTGGCTCTATCGAGGTCGCACTATCCGTGCTTCAGGAAGGTCCCGTTGCTGTACTCGTCGAACGCCTGCTTCAACTGCTCGCGCGTGTTCATGACGATCGGCCC
>JAPKZP010000310.1 GCA_026393735.1 Acidobacteriota bacterium | reverse complement strand
GGCCAGCCCGCGCTCGGCGGCTATCAGTTGATGGTTGCGGCCGACATCTTCCGCGGCCGCTACCGGGAGAGTCTCGAGACGCCCACGCCGATCCAGGCCGACACGCCGCTGCCGTACCGGTTCGCCCTGCCGACGGCGAACCACGTGTTCCTGCCGGGCCACCGGATGATGGTGCAGGTGCAGTCGAGCTGGTTTCCGCTCTACGATCGCAATCCGCAGACGTTCGTTCCCAGCATCTTCTGGGCCAAACCCGGAGAGTATCGGAAGGCGGTTCAGCGGATCTATCACGCACCCGGGCAGGCCAGCTTCGTCGAGCTTCCGCTGGTGGTGTCGCGCTGAAGAGTTGCCGGAGGATGGCGGGGCGTCCTGCTGCGCGTCGGCGGCAGGACGCCCCAACGATCAGTTCACCTGGAAGGTCTTGTCGCCCTTCTCGAGGAAGTTCACGATCTGGCGGGCGGCCGCGAGGCCGGCGTTGATGTTGGCCTCGGCCGTCTGTGCCCCGATCTTCTTGGCGGTGAAGCAGTAGCGGCCCGCGTATTTTGCGGCGAACTCGGCGGCGCACTCCGGAGCCACGTCGGCGCCGTACAGGAAGTCCGGCCGCGCCTCCATCATCTGGAGCAGTCCAGCCTCATCGATCACTTCGGCCCGGGCCGTATTGATCACCGCCGCACCCTTCTTCATCTTCGACAGCAGGGCGAAGTGGATGGACTTCACCGTGTCTTTCGTCTTGGGCAGATGCAGCGAGATGTAGTCGCAGCTGCTGTAGAGGTCGTCCATCGACCCGACCGGCGTGACGCCCTCGGCCTTCATCTTCTCGGCCGGCACGTAGGGGTCGAAGGCGAACAGCTCCATGCCGAAGCCTCTGGCGATCAAGGCGACGTACTTGCCGACGTTCCCGTACGCATGGATGCCGATCTTCTTCCCGCGCAGTTCGGTGCCGTCCTTCCCGCTGAAGCCCCTCCGCGCCAGGTTGATCATCAGGCCGAACACCAGTTCGGCGACCGCGTTCGAGTTCTGTCCGGGCGTGTTCATCGCGACGTCGCTGCGGATGATGAGACCATCAATGCCGGCGACGGCCTTCAGCAGGTCGGCCTTGTCCTTGTAGCTCTCCAGGAGAGCCATCTCGTAACCAGCGGCACGGAAGATATCGGCGATGCCCGTCACCGCCACCTTGGCAAACGGCTTCTCGGTCGCAACCAGCACTTTCCTCGGCATGGGAATCCTCCTCATCTGGATCCATGAGGGCTCGTGGAGGGCAGGAGGACTATAGCGCGGGGCCGGGGGAGAAGTCATCTCGCGGGCCGGCGTGTCAGGATCTCGTGCCCTGATCCGAGACAGGCTGCCGCAGAATGCGACAGGGTCCGTCCGGCGCCACGCCCGTAACCCACACAATACACAGCGCATCGATGTGCCGGCGCTGTCGGCACCGCTCTTGCTCCCTGGACGGGCGGAGAAGAAGCGATGAGCTTCAACAGCAACCACCGCCCGACTCGACCAACGCGAACACTGATGACGAGCGCAGTCGTCACGGCCTGTGTTTCAGTCGCGCTCGTCGTCGCGGTCGCGTGGTTCATCCATCCGTCCGCCCGCGGGTCGTTCAGCCCGTCTGGGATGAGCGCGGTGGTCGGCGAGCCACCCTCGACGTCCGCCACTCCCTCTGCGGCGCCGTCGAACGACACTCGTGCAGCGAGTCGCGTCGGCAGCCGCCGCGCAATCGAACCCGCCGTGGAGGCACCACACCCGGCGGCGCCGACGGCTGAGAGCCCAGCCGGATCGATGACCAGCCCCGACGCGGCCGCGCCATTGGCGGCGCTGATGGACAGGCCAGCCAATCCGAAACTGGACGCCCAACTGGCGCGGCTCGTCCGCGAGCAGGCCGGAAGCCGGACGCCCGAGCCGGTCATCGCCACCGCCCAGTCACCGGGCGACGCCAGGATGCTGGCGTCGTGGCTGCGCGCCAACGCGCCGGATGCGAAGAACGTCCGTGTGATGGGCACGCTCGTCGTGGCGGAGATCCCGGTGCACGGCCTCGAACAGGCCGCTGCCGCGCCACAGGTCAAGACGCTCTCGACCGACGCCGTCATCTCCGCGCAGTCGGCCCCCGATGCCAGCGCGACGAGCTTCCTTCGCGCATCCGTTGGGTTGCCCGCTGACACACGGACCGACGGAACCGGCGTCCGGGTCGCGGTCATCGACTCCGGCGTCGCGAGGACGCTCGACCTCAATCGAACCGCGGAGTTCTACGACTTCACGCTGGTCGGCGCGAGCGGTGCGCCGCTGGCGCCGAGGAAGATCGAGCAGCCCTACGACGACTACGGCCACGGCACGCACATCGCCGGCATCATCTCGAACGCAGGCGACTTTACGGAAGGCCTCTACCAGGGCATCGCGCCGGGCGTCACGCTCATCGGGATGAAGGTCCTCGACCAGTACGGCCACGGCAAGACCAGTGACGTCATCCGCGCGATCCAGTTCGCCACCCAGAACAAGGCGGCGCTGAAGATCGACATCATCAATCTCTCACTCGGCCACCCGGTCTTCGAGCCGGCCGCCACCGACCCGCTCGTACAGGCCGTTGAAGCAGCCGTTCGCGCGGGCATCGTCGTGGTGGCGTCGGCGGGCAACATCGGGCGTAACCCGAATTCTGGGCTCGTGGGCTACGGCGGCATCACCTCGCCGGGGAATGCGCCGTCGGCGATCTCGGTGGGTGCAGTGGACACGCGCCAGACCCTGACGCTCGGGGACGACAACGTCGCGCCCTTCAGCTCCAGAGGGCCGACGTGGTACGACGGCTACGCCAAACCCGACCTGGTGGCGCCGGGGACGCAGTTGGTGTCGAACATCAGCACCAGCAGCACGCTGTATCTCCAGAATCCGAACCTGGTGACCGCATTCGTCGTCGGCAATGGCAACGGCAATAAGACGGAGCCGCTCATGCGGCTCAGCGGCACCAGCATGTCCGCCGCCGTCGTGAGTGGCGTTGCGGCCCTCGTGCTGCAGGCGAACCGCGCAGCCTCCGGATCGCAGGCGCTGACGCCAAACGCCGTCAAGGCGATCCTCGAATACACAGCGTTGCCCGTGGCCGGCGCGGACCCGCTCTCGCAGGGCGCCGGCATGGTGAACGCGGACGGCGCATGTCGGCTTGCTGAGGCCATCAACCCAACCGCTCCGACCGGAACCTGGTGGCTCACCGGGACGCCAACGGGAAGTTCGACGATCGGTACCGAGACGTACACCTGGGCGGACCGGATTGTCTGGGGCGACCGGATCGTGTGGGGCGATCAGATCTTCTTCAACGACCCCGCGTGGGCGCAGCGCATCGTCTGGGGCGACCGGATCGTGTGGGGCGATCGCATTGTCTGGGGCGACAGCCTGGTGTGGCTCGACCCGTCTGTGTGGGGATCCCGCATTGTGTGGGGCGATGCGTACCTCGGCATCGCGGATGGCGAGCGCATCGTCTGGGGTGATCGCATTGTCTGGGGCGACCGCGTTGTCTGGGGTGACCGGATTGTCTGGGGCGACCTGGTCTACATCCCGAGCGGTCCGACGGACATCTACTGACGAGCCAGCGCCTGTCGCACTTCCGCTTCCGGCACCCGCCGTTCGAGGGCGACGGGTGCCGTTTCGCGTTTCTGGCCCGTGTCTGCCGATCCTGAACGCCCGGCGACCATCCCGCCGGCCGCGCTGCCGGCGGGGACCGCAGAGCGGGGCGCCGGGCTCACGCGATCGCGCCAAGCGCCCGGCCGACCTTCTCGAAAGCCGCGAGGGCCGCCTCGACGTGCTCGGGGGCATGAGCCGCCGACAGTTGCACGCGGATGCGCGCCTGTCCTTTCGGCACGACCGGGAAGGAGAAGCCCACCACGTAGATGCCCTCGTCGAACAGCGCCTTCGCCATGGACACCGCCATGTGGGCGTCGTTCTCGAACTTCCGGAAGAGCACCGGCACGATCGGATGCACGCTGTCGACGATGTCGAAGCCGAGGTCCGTCATGCCGGCGCGGAACCGCTGCGTGTTGCGCATCAGGCGATCGCGCAGGACCTGGCCGCGCTCGACGAGGTCGAACGCCGCGAGGGCCGCCGACACGATCGCGGGCGCGAGCGAGTTCGAGAACAGGTACGGCCGCGAGCGCTGCCG
>JAPKZP010000176.1 GCA_026393735.1 Acidobacteriota bacterium | reverse complement strand
GCCTCGTGTCGGCGTTGACGTTGGGGTTGCCGTCGCGGTCGCCGCCGATCCAGCTGCCCATCTGGACGTACGAAGTGCCTGCCAGCGCGGCCGGCCTGGTGCCGAAGTGCGCCCCCAGTTCGTCCTCGATGTCGTCGTACAGCGCGGGCAGTTCGCGCAGGAAGGTGATGCGGTAGTAGGACAGGGCGTTGTCGATTTCGTCGGCCACCGTCAGCTTCGAGTAGCGCAGCATGCGGGTCTGCCACAGCGTGGCGATGCGCGACTGCAGCAGCGCCAGGTTGGCCTTCTGTTCCTTCGGCGTGAGCGGCGTGTCGCGTTCGGCCAGCAGGCGCGCGATGTCGTGTTCGGCGTCGAGGATGGACTTGGTGCGCGCGAGGTCGATCTCGTCGTCGGTCCGCTTCGCCCAGGGCAGGGCCACGAGCCAGTCGATGTAGGTCCGTGACACGGTGTACTCGGCCGCCGCCACGGGCATCTTCGCCAGGCGATCCAGCTCCCGCACGGCTTCCTTCTTGACCGGCTCCGGCATGCCCGCCGCTTCGATCTTCTCCCGCAGTTCTTCGATTTCCTTGGCCTGGTCGTCACCTTCGCCCAGTTCGCGCTGGATGGCCTTCATCTGCTCGCGCAGGAAGTAGTCGCGCTGGTTCTTGCCGACTTCGGACTGCACCTGCGACTGGATCTTCGACCCGAGCTCGAGCACCTCGAGCTCCTTGATGAGCATCCGGTTCAGGTTGGCCATGCGCTCGCGCACGTCGAGCGTCTCGAGCATCTCCTGTTTCAGCGCGGTGCCGATCGTGCTGAGACTCGACGCGATGAAATCGGCAAGGCGGCCAGGGTCGGCAATGCTCAGGGCGAGCGTTTGCAGATCGTCGGACAGCAACGGTGACAGGGACACGACCTGCTGGAAGTTCGATTTGATCGTCCGCTGCAGCGCGTCGATCTCGAGGCGATCCTCATCCCGCATCCGCTCTTCCGCCCGGCGCACCCTCGCGCGGAGGTACGGCTCGGTCGAGACGACGTCGTCGAGGTGCAGCCGGGCCAGGCCCTGCACGATCAGCCGCAGGCTGCCGTCCGGCAGCTTGAACATCTTGTGGATGTGCGTCGCCGTTCCGACGGGATACAGGTCCTCCTGCGCCGGCTCCTCCATGGCCGCGTCGCGCTGCGTGAACACCGCGATCAGCTTCCCGGTGCCCAGCGCCTCATCGATCAGGCGGACCGAGCTCTCCCGGGCCACGGCCAGCGGCATGAAGGAGTTGGGAAACAGGATGGTGTCCCGCAGAGGCAGCACGGGGAGCTCGGGCGGGATGACCAGCGACTTGTCCGCGGTGGACAGTTCCTCGAACGACGGCTTCTCCGGCAGATCGCTCATCTGCGACCCTCAATCTGGGGGCAAGGAGGGCGCGGGACCACTTCCGATTGCGTGTGGAACAGGACGGGGACGCGGGTCCCGGCCGTTGGTTGCCGGTGACCCGCGTGAAGGATGCCGCAGTTAGCTGGAGATGTCAAAGAAGAGCGACGACGAGCGCTGGGAGAGGAGACGCTCCCGCTGGATGGCGTTTTCCCGCGCCTGTTCGCAGTCCTTGCACCGGACGGCGAACGGCAGGGCCCGGAGCCGCTGCTGGGCAATGTCCTCGCCGCACTCGAAGCAGTGGCCGTAGGCGCCCTCTTCCAGCCGCGTCAACGCCTCGTTGATCTTGGTCAGCGTCTCGGCCTTCATCTGGATCAAGGCGAACTCGATGTCTTCCTGAATATCGGCCTCGGAGCTTTCGCCCTGATCGTAGACTTCGCTCATCTTGCCGTGCCCGCTTTCCGTGCGCACGTCACGGATCTTCTCGTGCACCTGACTCATGATCTCGCGCCGGCGGTAGTCAAGCATGCGCTTCAGCTCCGCGTAGCGCTCGCCTGCCGTCCCCTTTGCGTGTGTGCCGTTGGTTG
>JAPKZP010000517.1 GCA_026393735.1 Acidobacteriota bacterium | reverse complement strand
CGCCGCGGCCCACGGCCGCTGCCAACCCGACGTTACGTTGACGGACGTGGACGTCCAGCAACACCGCCTCGAGCACTTCGCGGGACGCGACACAACCGCCGCTTGGCCGGACGGTCGATCCGGACGGTACGAACTGAGCCGGCGTGTGGGCGCATCCAGCCGTCAGGAGCCACAGGGCGGCGACAGCCTGCGCCGCAAGGCATGGTCGGCGCAGGCAGGCCGTGGTCGCTCGTACCACGAAAAGCGCGCTCCGGATGCGACCTGTCAGGCACATGTCACAGAGTCCTAGAGAATGCGGCGTGCGGGCACCGGGCGGCCGCCGCCGGCACTGCGCAGGCAGCGCCCGATCTTCCCGGCGGGGTCCGCGACGAACGAGTACTGCACGCCCGCGTCCCTGGTGACAAACTCCGTGGGCGACACGGGGAAGACCTCGACGCCGGGCTGTGCGGTTGGCGTGACCGCCAGGTGATCGCCAGACCGGACGACCTTCACGAGGATTCCGTTCAGCGATTCGTACTCGCCGGCGCAGGCGTCGAGCAGCGCGGCGTCCACCGCGACAACAGGCCGTACCACGGGCGCGGTCGGCACGACGCGTTCGGCGAGGTCGTTCAACTTCCAGTCCCTCACGCGTACCCGCGCGGCGCGCCCATCAGCGCCGGGTTCGAACTCCCACGACCAGAGCACAGACGACGAGTGAAACGTCAATGGCCCGCTCGCCGTAAGCGGCATCTTGCCCAGGCCTCCAACCTGCGCGAACAGTTGGCCGCCTTCCCGCACGATGTTCACCGTGCCCACGTCGCTGCCCCGATACGTTCCCACGAGACGCTCCAGACTCTCCGGGGCCACGGCCACCGGCGCGGGATCGACGATTGGCTGCCCCAGCGCGATTGCAGCGACTCGGTGGGCGGTCGTCTGCATTGGTGCCGACGGCGACGCCTGATTGGACAGGATCGCCACGAATACCTGCGCGTCCGGCACACGAACGATGTACGACTGGAAGCCCGTCGTGCCGCCGGCGTGCTCCTGGACGACGTGCCCCGCGTACGTGCCGAGGTCCCACCCGTACCCGTAGTTCGTCACCGTGCCGTCCTTCAGCCGGTACGACGTGAACATGCGATCCGTCGACGCCTTGCTCAGCACGCTCCCGCCGGCGAGTGCGGCGTCCCACGTGGCCAGGTCGTCGACCGTGGATGACAGGCCGCCTGCGCCGCCCGGGTGGAAGATGCGGCCGCGCGACGGCAGGATGTTGACGACCGCATCGCCCTGCTTCTCATAGCCCGTGGCGCGCGCCGGGATCAGGCGGCGCCGGTCCGTGTAGTACGTGTGGGTCATCCCGAGCGGTGCGAAGATCCGCTGCTGCAGATACTCCCCATAACTCAGGCCCGACGCCTGTTCGATGATCGCGCCGAGCAGGTTGTAGCCCCAGTTCGAGTACGCCCATGTCTCGCCGGGCGCAGCGTCCGGCGGCAGGTCTTTCACCCAGTCGGGCAGCACATCGATGAGCTTGCCCTCCTGTGCTGCAACCGCGCGAAGATCCGACGTCTCCGACAGGGAGCTCAGGCCCGAGGTGTGCGTCAACAGGTGCTCGATCGTGATCGCGGCGCCGTGCGTCGGGTAGTCCGGCAGGAACCGCGTGATGTCATCGTTCACCGACAGCTTGCCGTCCTCGGCGAGCTTCAGGATGCCGGCCGCCGTGAACTGCTTCGTGAGCGACGCGAGCGCGAGGACGTGCTCCGGGCGCATCGGCACGTTCAGTTCGACGTTTGCGAGCCCGTACGCCTTGCGGAACACGACCCGGCCTTCCTTAACGACGATGACGGACGCGCCCGGGCCGTCTGGCGCGTACACGGGCGACAGCGTCGCGTCGAGGGCGCGGGCCGCAGGGTCGGCCGGCGGGTGGCCGGGCGTCACGCGCGTGCCCGTGGTGGCCGGCGCGCACGCGGCGAGGACGACCACGAACGGCCAGGCAAGCAAGGCGGATGCGGAGGACTTCACGCCCACAGTGTACGCCTTGTGGCAGTCGGCAGCGCGCTGACGTGAGTATTGATGACGTGTTAGCGTGGGATTCGGCTGTAGCCGGATCCTTGCAGCTGCTAGCTGAAGCCGGCACCCCCGACGGTCAGTGCCGACCACGTCAGTGTTTTGGTAAGTCACTCGTCGGCGCCGGTGCGCCCGTGCTACAGTCCCGCGCGGGATTGGTGCCGGAAGGAGTCCGCGTGATCGACGTGACGGCTGTTCGGAGACAGTTCCCCGTTACAGAAGAGATGTCGTTTCTCAACAACGCGGCTGAATGCCCGCTGTGCCTGCCTGTCCGAGCGCGGCTGGATGCCTATCTCGATCTGGCGGCGTCAGCCACAGACAGGCGCCCGCCCGCGCGGCACCCGGTACGGCCGCTCCTCGCCCGCCTCCTGGGCGGCGACCCCGACGAGTATGCACTGGTGACGAGCACGGGTGTTGGCATCGGCCTCGCCGCGGCAGGCTATGCCTGGGCGCCCGGCGACAACGTCGTCGTGCCCGCCGACGAACACTGGAACAACACGTACCCGTGGCTGGCGTTGCGGGACCGCGGCGTCGATGTGAGGATCGTGCCGGTCGGAGACGACCAGCGCATCCAGCCGGACAGGGTTGCCGAACAGGTCGACAACCGCACCCGCATGGTCGCCATCGCGGCCGTGCGCCACACGACAGGATTTCGCGCGGACCTCAAGACACTCAGCCGCATCGCGCACGACAGAGGTGCGCTGTTCGTCCTGGATGGCGTGCAGGCTGCCGGCGCAGTGCCGCTGAACGTCGTCGATG
>JAPKZP010000604.1 GCA_026393735.1 Acidobacteriota bacterium | reverse complement strand
TAGCTAGCGTGGCGCCGGTCGGGGCGCAGTCGGCAGAGTCCGAGCCGCCCCCGGCTCGGGGCTCGTTCAAGGTGGAACCGCTGCCGCCCCTGGCGAGACCGTTCGCGTGGCCCGACGTGCCCCATCCGGCGGCAGACCGGGCGGCCGTACGGTCCGACTGGTTCACGCTCAAGTTCGGCTTGGTGACGCTCGTCGACTACACGGGATTCAGCCAGGACGCCGCGAGCGTCGAACAGGTCGGAACACAGGAGAGCCAATGGGACGCCCGCTCGCTGCGACTGATGCTTCGGGGCACAGTCGGGAGTTCGTACACCGTCAAGTACCTCGTTGCCGGCGAGTACAAGGGATTCGAGAGCGACCCCGAGAATCTGTGGAACATCACGGACGTCTCGATGACGTTCACGCTCGGCGGCCCCGCAACGACGCTCACCGTGGGCAAGACGAAGGAGACGTTCGCCTACGAAATGGTCGGCGACGCGGCCAACCTGGCGCAGCAGGAGCGCGTGCTGAGCCCGTTTTTCGTCTCTCGAAACGTCGGCGCGAAACTGACCCGCGTCTTCGGGACGAACCAGCGCATGACCGTGTCGGGCGGTGTCTTCAATGACTGGTGGGTAAGCGGCACGCCACGCACGGACAGCGGCACGGATGTGTCGGCGCGTGTCACGGGCCTCGCCTGGGACCAGCCGGATGGCAAGCGCTTCCTGCACCTCGGCCTCTCCGGCCGTAATGCCGGGGCAGACATGAACACGCTGCGCCACAAGGGCCGCCCGGAGTCCAACGTGGCCGACAACTACGTGGACACCGGGAACCTCGCGGCCGACCACGCGTGGCATCTTGGTCTCGAAGGGCTCTGGAACGATGGCCCGGTCTCGGTGCTCGCCGAGTACAACCGAGCGTGGGTGGCCTCGCCCGCATCCGGCAACCCGAGCTTCTTCGGCTACTACGTCACAGGAAGCTGGGTGCTCACCGGTGAGACGCGGCCCTACGACCGCACGGTGGGCTACGCGCGCCGCGTGATGCCAAGGGGTCGTTGGGGCGCGCCCGAACTGGTGGCGCGGTTTTCCCACGTCGATCTCAACGACGGAGTGGTGCAGGGCGGCTCGTTCGATAAGACGTATCTCGGGATCAACTGGTGGGCAACCCGTCGGTGGAAGTTCGGCACCGGCTGGGGCCGCACGTGGCTGAATCGATTCGGGAAGACGGGTGTGACGGACAGCGTGCTCACCCGGCTGCAGTGGATCTACTGAACGACGACAGCGACACGACCGGGGTGGTCTGTAGGAGCGGGCACAAAGGGGCCGGCAATCGGTCCTGTCAACGGAAGGACACGATGCAGAGGCGCACACTCGGTCGAAGTGGACTGGAAGTATCGGCGCTCGGCTTCGGCTGCATGGGCATCAACTTCGGCCTCGGGCCGGCCACGAGCCGAGAGGAAGGCATCGCCATCGTCCGCGCGGCCGTCGACCTTGGCGTAACGTTCTTCGATACCGCAGAAGCGTACGGGCCGTTTACGAACGAAGAGCTCGTCGGTGAAGCGCTCGGTCCGGTTCGCGACCAGGTGGCGATTGCCACCAAGTTCGGCTTCAAGTACGAGGGCGACAAAATGGCTGGGCTCGACAGCCGGCCCGCGCGCATCCGGGAGGTCGCAGACGCCTCGCTGAAACGACTCAAGACCGATCGGATCGATCTGCTCTATCAGCACCGCGTCGACCCGAACGTCCCGATCGAGGACGTCGCGGGCGCGGTCAAGGACCTGATTCGCGAAGGCAAGGTCAGGCACTTCGGCTTGTCTGAAGCCGGGATCCAGACGATCCGACGGGCGCATGCCGTCCAGCCCGTGACCGCGCTGCAGAGTGAGTACTCGCTCTGGTGGCGGGAACCGGAACAGGAGATGCTGCCGACGCTCGAAGAACTGGGAATCGGGTTCGTGCCTTTCAGCCCGCTCGGCAAGGGATTCCTCACCGGGACGATCGACGAGAAGACCGCCTTCGACAGCTCCGATTTCCGGAACGTCGTCCCGCGCTTCACGGCCGACAATCGCAAAGCGAATCTGGCGTTTGTCGGATGGCTGACGACGTTCGCAGCGCGCAAGCAGGCGACGCCGGCGCAGATCGCGCTCGCGTGGCTGCTCGCGCAGAAACCGTGGATTGTGCCGATTCCGGGGACGACGAAGCGACATCGGCTCGAGGAGAACCTTGGCGCGGCCGCGATTCAGCTCAGCGCCGACGACCTGCGAGAGATCGATCGCGCGGCGTCACAGATCGAGGTCCACGGCGCCCGCTATCCCGAGCATCTGCAGAAGATGGTCGGGCGCTGAGACGAGCGCCGCCGACGGCCCCTGCCGCGAACCCGCGTGGCACTGTTCGGGTCCGTGCTGCGCGACGACTTCGCGGCCGACAGCGGTGTGGATATCCTTGTCGAATTCCTGCCCGGCCATGTCCCTGGCCTGCGCTTCGTCACGATCGAACGCGAGTTCTCGGAACTACTTCACGGTCGACGGGTCGACATGGTGACGCCGAAGTGTCTGAATCCGGGAATCCGAGATGAGGTCCTGAGCGCCGCCGAACTACGCAGTCTTCAAAGGCCCAGCGACCTTGTAAGTACTGAAGATGATGCCGGACGGGAATGCATTCGTGCTGACAAGCTCGAATAGACGCGGCGGGGTTCCCTCCGCAACGAAGCGCTTCCCCGTGCCCAACAGGACCGGATAGACGGCCAGCAGGACTGCATCCGCCAGCCCATGGTCGAGCAGCGTCGATGTCAGCGTGGAGCTACCCGAGAGGATAAGGTCCGGGCCGTCCTGCGACTTGATGCGGCGAATGCCCTCGACGATGTCCGGTCCAAGGCCCTCGAACGGGCCCCATGCAAGACTTTCCGGACGGTGGGTAGCGATATATTTTGTCGCCGCATTGAGGCTGTCCGCCATCGGACTGCTCGGCGCCTTTGGCCAGAAGCCCGACCAGATATCGTAGGTGCGACGGCCAAGCAGCAGATCGAACGTCCCGCCATACGCGGCCATGATTGCCTCGCGGCCAGCCGGGGTCCGATAGGGC
>JAPKZP010000784.1 GCA_026393735.1 Acidobacteriota bacterium | reverse complement strand
CACGTGCTCGAGGGCTGGTGCCACGAGGGTGATGCTGATGTGAACGCGCTCACGGCCGAGGGCGTGACCGACATGAACCACGGCGCCACGTTTTACGAGTGCCTCGTGGAGGTGGCACAGGCATGAGCGGCGCCGGCTTTGTCCTCGACCTCCATCGCTGCGTCGGCTGCGGCGCGTGCGTGCTGGCGTGCCGCGTCGAGAACGGTCGTGTGGAATCGGAGGCCTGGCGGCGCGTCCTGCCGCTGAACCTTCGGCGTCAGCCTGGCGGGCCGACGTACTTTCTGTCCGTCGCGTGCCACCATTGCGAAGAGCCGGCGTGCCTCAACGGGTGTCCGTCAGGCGCCTACGAAAAGCGGGCCGACGGCATCGTGGTGCATCACGAGGCGCGCTGCCTCGGATGCCGGTACTGCGAGATGACCTGTCCGTTCGGCACGCCCCGGTTCGAGGCGCATCGCGGGGTCGTGTCGAAGTGTCACCTGTGCGCGCACCGCATCGACGACGGGCGGGAGCCGGCGTGCGTCGCGGCATGCCCGACCGAGGCGCTGCGGTTCGCGCCGGCGTCGGGCGCGGACGAGGGTGACGCGCGCCCGGCCGTGCCGGGGTTCGTGGATCCCGCAGGATGCCGGCCATCGTTGCGGTTCGTCCCGCCGAAGGGAGCCGTTCGCGACGGGCTGTTTCAGGCGTTGGAGAAGAGGATGCGGCGATGAGTCAACCGGCCGGACAGACGCCGTTGGTCGTGTTCACGAGCCTCGCTGGCGCCGGCGCCGGCCTGGTGGCCGCCACCGCGATGTTCGTGGCGGCGGGCGCGCCCATGTCCCGGCAGGCGGTGGTGGTCGGCGTCGTGCTGCAAGCTGTCGGGCTTGCCGTATCCCTCACGCACCTCGGGCGCCCGCTTCGCGCGACGTTGGCGCTGACCCGTGTCGGACGCAGCGCGCTCAGCAACGAAGTCCTCATGGCGACGCAGTCGCTCATGTGGGGCGTCGGGCTTGTGGCGCTCACGGCAACGGGCCGGTCCGTGAAAGCCGTGCCGCTGTTTGCCGGCGCGTTCAGCGTCCTGTTCCTCGTGTCGATCGGCCTCGTGTACCGGATTCGTGGCCAGGCATCGTGGGGCGGGGCGTCGATCTGCACACCGCTGACCTCGGGGTGCCTGTTCGGCGCCATCACGATTCGCACGCTCATGGGACCGGGCACGCCGGTGACTCCGCTGCTGCTCGTGCTGACGCTCGACGCCGTCATGTTCCTGCTCCGCTGGCGCGCCATTGCGCGGCTTCGGTGGCCGGTTGAACCCGATCGGGCCACTACCTTCCTCCGCCGGGATCGGTGGCTGAGCGCCCGGCTCGTGCTGCTCGACGCGTTCCCAATCAGTCTCCTGATCGTCTGGCCGACGCCCCTTGTCATTGGCGTCGCCGCGGCGGGCCTCGTCATCGATCGTTGGAGCTTCTACGCCTTCGGCCTCCCGCACACCACCGAACGCGAGATTGGACGCGCCGAGGACGCCATCGCGACGGCGTCGATCCCACAGGAACCGTAGCTCCCGACCGAGCGAGCCTCCCGCCGTGCGGCTCCCGCACATGAACGCCGGTCGCGCACACCGCGCAACCCGTTGACAGGGCATGCGTTATGGTCCGGCTTGCGACGTCAACCACCGGCTCGGTCCTTGCACCACGCTATACTCGATGGGATGTCCATGCTGAAGGTCGAGCTTCATGTCCACACGAGCGACGATCCCGTCGATCTGATTCCCCACAGCACCGCGACGCTCATCGACCGGGCGGCCGACCTGGGGTACGACGCGGTGGCCATCACCCTGCATCAGCGGCAGCTCGATCTCACCCCTCATCTGGCCCATGCGCGCGAGCGGGGCATCGTCCTCATCCCGGGCGTGGAGCGGGTCATCGAGGGCAAGCATGTCCTCCTGCTCAACTTTCCGTCCGTGGTCGACCGGGCGGACACGTTCGAGGAAGTCGCGGACCTGAAGGCCCGCCACCACGGCCTCGTCATTGCCCCGCATCCGTTCTATCCCCTCCCCAGTTGCCTCGGGCGACAGTTGACGGCGCACGCGTCGCTGTTCGACGCGGTCGAGTACAACGCGTACTACACGCGGCACGTGAACGTGTTCAACGAACTCGCCGTGCGGTGGGCCAGCCGCCATGGCAAGCCTGTCGTGGCGAACACCGATGTGCACCGCATCGGCCAACTGGGAGCCACCTACTCACTGGTCGATGCCGACCGCGACGCGTCCTCAATCTGCTCCGCGATTCGCGCCGGCCGCGTCGCGATCCGGACCGCTCCGATCTCAACGGCCCGCGCCGTGGCGCTCATCACAGACCTCACCGCCAGCGGCGTGCACGGGCGTGTTCGCGCGCTGCGCGGCGCGCGGACGTTGCCCGCGTGGCCACCCCTCGCGAACCCGTCCGAGTAGAGTCGCCCAGCATCGGCATCCCCCGCATTGCCTGGCCGGCGACCGCTGACGTACGATGCCTGCCTGGAGCACGGGCGTATGCGTTTGCGGGGGTTCTTGAAACAGTCACTCCGCGTCTTCACACTCGGCGCCGCCTTGCTGTCGCCTGTGGTCATCTCGGCAGGTGGCCAGGCCATGACAGGCCCAGCCCCGATTCTCAGGCTCGCGACGACCACGAGCACGGCCGACACGGGACTGCTCGGCGCCCTGTTGCCCGATTTCGAGAAACTGTGTCGATGCCGTGTCGAGGTGGTGGCGGTGGGAACCGGGCAGGCACTGGAACTCGGACGGCGCGGCGATGCGGAGGTACTCCTCGTCCACGCACCGGCGCAGGAAGACGCGTTCGTCGCCGACGGCCATGCGCGACGGCGTGACGATGTGATGTACAACGACTTCATCGTCGTCGGGCCGACCGGCGATCCTACGCGCGTCGCGGATGCGCCGACGGTGAAGGAAGTGTTCCGCCGCATCTCGGCGAGCGCGGCGCCATTCGCAAGCCGCGGAGACAAGTCCGGGACCCATGCAAAGGAACTGGAGGTCTGGGCGTCCCT
>JAPKZP010000503.1 GCA_026393735.1 Acidobacteriota bacterium | reverse complement strand
TCCGGCAAGTCCATCAAGGATTGGACGCCTGAAGTCCGCAAGCGCGAGCAGGAGATCCTGGCCGAGCGGCGCGCCAAGGTCCTCCACTGCCCCGGTTCGAACCTGAAGCTCGGCAGCGGCATCGCACCGGTGACGGAACTGCGCGCGCGCGGCGTCTCGGTCTCCCTGGGATCCGACGGCGCCGCCTGCAACAATCGCCTCGACATGTTCGAGGAAATGCGGCTTGCGGCCGTCCTCCAGGCGGTTCGGCGCGAACCCGGGGCCCTGCGGGCGCGTGACGTGGTCTGGATGGCCACGCGGGAGGGCGCGCGGGCCCTCGGCCTCGAGTCCGAAGTCGGGTCCATCGAGGCAGGCAAGCGCGCCGACGTCATCGTCGTCGCACTCGACCGGCCGCATGTCGCGCCAGGACCCGATCCCTACTCGACGCTGGTGTACGCGGCCCGCGGCACCGACGTCCGCGCCACGATCGTCGACGGCGAGGTGCTCGTCCGCGACTTCCGGCCGGTGCATCTCGACCCCGCCGAGGTGGCCGCGGAGGCCCGAACGGCCGCACGCGACCTCGCGTCCAGGGCCGGTCTGTAGCAGCCCGCGTAGGAGGCGACCGCGCGGCCTTGCTATAATGGGGTTTGGGACCGTCTGGTGATCCCGAACAATACATGGCGACTGACCCACAAGCTCTGAGCGACCGAACCCGGCGAATCCTGGCGACGCTGGTGCGCGAGCACATCGACACCGGCGAACCCGTGGCGTCGCAGATCCTCGTCCGACGGGGAGGGTTCAGCCTGTCGTCCGCCACGATCCGCAACATCCTCGCGCAGCTCGAAGAGCGCGGGTACGTGCGTCAGCCGCACACGTCGGCGGGCCGCATCCCGACCGACATGGGGTACCGGGCCTACGTGGATCAGCTGCTGCAGCGCCCGAGAGGCTCGCGCACCGCGGCGACCGCCGAGGCGCAGCTTCTCGAACAGATTGCCCACGGCGCCGACACCGAATCGGTGCTGGCGGCGGTCCCGCACATGCTCGCACAGGCGTCGCACACGGTCGGGTTCGTGCTGGCGCCGGAGCCCGAGTCCGCCGCGTTTCACCGGATCGATTTCGTCCCGCTGGGCGGCGGGCGCGTGCTGGTGGTGGTCGTCTCGCACACGTCCCGGGTCAGTCACAAGGTCATCGAACTCGACGAGGACCTGGACATGGCGGCGCTCGAGCAGGCCTCCGCGTACTTGAACGCGGAGTTCTCAGGCCTGCCGCTGAGCGACGTGCGCCACGCGATTCTCGATCGGCTCCGCCAGGAGCGCGTCCTCTACGACAAGCTGATCGCGCGGGCGCTTCGGCTGGCCCAGTCGAGCTTCGACGAACTCCGGGCCCAGCATGCGCTGTTCGTCGAGGGCGCCTCGTCGCTGGTGGACGAGGTCTCGGAGCCGTACAGCAGCATCACGCTCTCCGCGCTCGGCACGGTCGTTAAGATGATCGAGGACAAGCACCGCCTCGTGCGGCTCCTGTCGGAGTACATCGACGGCCCGGGGCTCACGATCGTCATCGGGGCGGAGCACCCGGATCCCACGCTCCGGCAATTCAGCCTGGTGGCCGCCACCTTCGAAGACGGCGACCACACTGGCGCCGTGGGCGTCATCGGCCCGCTTCGCATGCAGTACTCGAAGGCCATCCCCATGGTCGACGGCGTGGCGCACACCGTGTCGCGCGTCCTGGGGCACACCGCCAAGTCCCCGCATCCCGCGGGGTCCTGATCCAGAACCAGACTCATCCATTCATGACGGACGACGCACTCGAACAGAAGGACGGCACGACTCCGACCGACGTACCCGCATCCGCCGACGCGACAGACGCGGCGCGCGAACGGACGCTGCAGGAGGAACGCGATCAGTTCTACGACCTCCTGCTGCGCAAGACGGCGGAGTTCGAGAACTACCGCAAGCGCATCGATCGGGAGCGCCGGGAACAGGCCGACCGCGTCGCCGCTGACGTGCTGCAGGATCTCCTGCCGATCGTCGACGACCTCGAACTCGCGCTGAAGGCCGACTCCGGCGGCGAAGGCGCCGGCGCGTACCGGAAGGGTGTCGAGCTCATCCACAAGCAGCTCGTCGAACTGCTCAAGAAGCGCGGCGTGCGCGCGATCGACGCGCTCGGCGCCGACTTCGATCCGCACGTGCACCAGGCAGTGACCACGGAGACCATCGAGGGCCGGCGCGACGGCGAAGTCATCGAGGAATACCGCCGGGGCTACCTGATCGGCGAGCGTCTGCTGCGGCCGGCGATGGTCAAGGTGGCACGCTCGTGACCAAGCGCGACTACTACGAGGTGCTCGGCGTCGCCAAGACGGCCGGCGACCAGGAAATCAAGAGTGCGTACCGGAAGCTGGCGCTGAAGCACCACCCGGACCGCAATCACGGAAGCAAGGACGCCGAGGACAAGTTCAAGGAGGCGGCCGAGGCCTACGCCGTGCTGGCCGATGCCGACAAGCGCGCCGCCTACGATCGGTACGGGCACCAGGGGATCAGCGGAGCCGGCGGCGGCGCCGGGTTCGACCCGACGGTCTTCGCGGGCTTCGAGGACATCCTGGGCGGGCTTGGCGACATCTTCGGGTTCGGCGACATCTTCGGCGGCGGCCGGCGGCGCGGGGGCCCTCAGCGCGGTGCCGATCTGCGTTACGACCTGGAAATAACCTTCGCGGAATCGGCCAAGGGCGTCGACACGACCATCCAGATTCCCCGCCTCGAGCCGTGCGAGACCTGCGGCGGGAACGGGGCCGCGCCCGGCACCTCACCCACGCGCTGCCCGCAGTGCCAGGGCCGCGGACAGCTTCGCTACCAGCAGGGCTTCTTCGTCGTCTCGCGCACGTGCGGACAGTGCGGCGGGTCGGGCCATGTCATCGCCAGCCCCTGCACCCCGTGCCGCGGCACCGGCCATCTCACGCGCGACCGCAAGCTCACGGTGAAGGTCCCCGCAGGCATCGCCAACGGGCAGCGCCTTCGCATCACCGGCGAAGGCGAAGTGGGCGCCCTCGGAGGCCCGCCCGGCGACCTCTACGTCGTCGTGCAGGTGCAGGACCACGAGTTCTTCAGGCGCGAAGGCGACGACCTGTTCTGCGCGCTGGGTGTCAGCTTCCCCACGCTGGCGCTGGGCGGCGAGATCCGCGTCCCGACGCTCGACGGCGACGATCCCCTGAAGATCCCGGAAGGGACCGACGCGGGCACCGTGTTCCGGCTTCGCGGGAAGGGCATGCCCAGCGTCAACGGCCGTGGCCGCGGCGACCTCCACGTGATGGTGCAGCCCCGGACGCCGCGCAAGCTCACGCGCGAACAGCGGACCGCGCTCGAACAGCTTGCCAAGGTGCTGCCGTCGGAGGCGGCCGTGGCAGGCATGCCCGCCGACGATGGCGAGGGACGCGGCGTGTTCGATCGCGTCAAGGATCTGTTCAGCTGATGCGCACCTGGCCGGCGCTGGTCCTGACGTTCCCGCAGCCTGGCACGCCACCTCCGGACGGCGAACCCGACCCGCGAGACCTGGCATCCGCCGAACTCGATGGCCTGGACATCGCAGCCATCGTCGAACCATCGGATTCGGCGTGGCAGGTGTGTTTCCAAGACGACGGCGCGCGGCAGTCGGCCGTCGATCGCTTCTCGCGCGCCCCGTGGGCCGCCGCAATCCACATCACCTCGCAGGATCTGCCGGACGAAGACTGGGCCCGCCGCAGCCAGGCGTCGCTGGGCGCCGTCACCGTCGGCGCGATCGTCGTCACGCCGCCCTGGGACGCCGCCGCGACCGCGCCGGCCGCCGACTGCATCACGCTCACGATCGAGCCGGCGATGGGATTCGGCAGCGGGCACCACGCGACGACCCGCCTGTGCCTGGCCGCACTGCAGCGCCTCGATCTGCGCGGGGGCGACGTGCTCGACATCGGTACCGGATCGGGCGTGCTTGCGCTGGCGGCGGCGCGGCTCGGCGCGACTCGCGTGATCGGGGTCGACGTCGACCCCGACGCTCTCGAGAACGCACGATTGAACGCCACGCTGAACGGATCGCCGCCTGCGGTCGCGTTCGTGGCTGCTGATTTCCGGCAGGGCGGCCTCGATCCGGCAAGCGTCGTGGTGGCGAACCTGACGGGCGGGATGCTGGCCGCCAGTGTCCCGGAGTTGCTCCAGGCATGCCGGCCCGGCGGCTGGCTGATTCTGAGCGGCATCACGGCCGAGGAGGCCGAGGCGGTGACGGCCGCGTTCCGGCCGCACGTCGCCGAGGAGTGGCGCGGTACCGAGGACGCCTGGTGCGCGTTCCTGTACACGGTAACGGCTACGACCTCGGCTTCCCCGGCCCGGCTCTCCTAGTACTCTCCGAAGACGAACCCGAGCACGCTCAGCGCGACGAGCGGGGCCGCGTCGGCGCGCAGCGTGAGGCCACCCAGGGTGACGACGCGGCATCCGGCCTCGCGGGCGGCTGCGGCCTCATCGGCTGTCCACCCGCCCTCAGGCCCGATGGCGACCATGGCCGACCGCACCAGCGCACCAGGCGGGAGATCGGCCAGGCGGCCCGTTTCGCCGGCCGACGGTTCGGCCAGCAAGAGGCGGAGGTTCGAGCGGTCGGCTTCGAGACACACCGCCAGTGTGACAGGCGGATGCACCGCCGGCACGACCGCCCGCCCGCACTGCTTGGCGGACGCGATCGCCACGCGGCGCCACCGCTCCACCCGACCGCCGTGCGTGAACGCCGATGGAGGCACGTCGGTCCGAGCCGTGAGTAAGGGCTGCACCTCCGATACCCCCAGCATGACGGCGTCCCGGATGACGTCGTCGATCTTGTCCCCCTTCAGAATGGCCTGGGCCAGCGTCGTCCGGACGCGCCGCTCAGGAGCGGCCAACGCGTCCCCGGTGATCTCGAGCAGCCCGGCGTGGCGGTCGAGGGAGGTGACGCGGGCCTGGCGTTCGAGCCCGCGCCCGTTGAAGACCCGGACGTTTGCGCCCGGCCGGAGCCGGAGCACCCGGAACAGATGCTCGGCCTCCTCCGGCGGCACTGCAACCGCCGTGGAATCGAGCGACAAGGCCGGCGCGTACAGGCGAGGCACCATGCGGCAATTATAGACAAGCCGATCTATACTCGACGCGAGTCCGCATGTTTTTCAAAGGACAGACGCTCGGCAAGTACAAGATCCTCTCGGCCCTCGGCAGCGGGGGCTTCGGCACCGTGTATCTGGCCGAGGACACGTGGATCGGGAAGAAAGTCGCCCTGAAGGTCCCCCACCGCCAGAGCGTCAATTTCGGCGAGTTGCTGCGTGAGCCCCGGCTCCTGGCGAGCCTGAACCATCCCAACATCGTCACGGTCCTCACGGCGGAGAAGCAGGACAACGTCTTCTTCATCGTGATGGAGTACGTCACCGGCGACACGCTGGAGAACATGATTGGCCGCGATGGCGCCATCGAGATGGGCCGGGCGCTCGACTACACGTGCCAGATCTGCAATGCCGTCGATCACGCGCATCGCCAGGGCGTCATTCACCGGGACCTGCGTCCCGCCAACATCATGGTGGCGGACAACGGTCTGGTGAAGGTGGCCGACTTCGGCACGTCCCGCTTTCTCGAACTCGCGGCGCACGGCACGACCGTCATCGGCAGCCCGCCCTACATGGCTCCCGAGCAGTTCCACGGGCGCGCCACGTTCGTGTCGGACATCTATTCGCTGGGCGTCACGATGTACCAGATGATGACGGGCGTGCTGCCGTACCACACACCGGCGCCCGCCGACCTCGAACGGCTGATGCGCGGCGAGATGGTCTCCCCGCCCCGGATGCGAAACGGCAAGATCCCGCAACGCGTCAACGACATCATCCTGAAGGCGATGGCGCCCGAGATCAGCGAACGGTACCAGACGGCGGCCGACGTCCTCGAGGCCCTGCTGAGCACGGAGAGCCGGCCCGTCCCGCGCACCGGCTCCGATCGTTCCGCGCGCCTCGCACCGCCTCAGCCCGATCCGACGCCGGCCCAGGCCGCGAGGCCGCGGACGCGCGAAACGCCGCATCCGCGTTTCTGCTGGCATTGCCGCAAGCCTCTGCATGCCCGCTCGGACCGGTGTCCGTTTTGCGGGGAGGCGCAGTAAGATACGTCGTCCAAGGAGCACACGATGGCCTTCACAGGCACCGGAAAGATCTGGATCAACGGCGAACTGGTCGAGTGGGCCGATGCCCGGATTCACATCGCGTCACACGTCATCCACTACGGCAGCGCCGTGTTCGAGGGCGCCCGGTGCTACGACACGCCGAAGGGCTCGGCCTGCTTCCGGCTCGATGCGCACATGCGGCGGCTGATGGACTCCGCCAAGATCTACCGGATGGACCCCGCCTACACGAAGGCGCAGCTGGAGACCGCGGTCCTCGACACGATCCGCGCCAACCAGATGAAGGCGTGCTACATCCGCCCGATCGTCTACCGGGGGTACGCCGCGCTCGGCGTGAACCCGTTCCCCTGCCCGATCGATGTCGCCATCATGCTCTGGGAATGGGGCACTTACCTGGGTGACAACGCCCTCGAGAGCGGCGTCGACGTGAAGGTCAGCTCGTGGACGCGCATGGCCCCGGACACGTTCCCGTCGCTGGCCAAGTCCAGCGCCAACTACGCGAACGCGGCGCTCATCAAGATGGAGGCGATCGTCGACGGTTACGCGGAGGGCATTGCGCTCGACAGCCTGGGCTACGTCAGCGAGGGCTCCGGCCAGAACATCTTCGTCGTCCGCGACGGCGTGCTGTACACGCCGCCGATGGCCGCCTCGATCCTGCCCGGCATCACGCGCGACTCCGTGATCACGCTGGCGCGAGGCCTGGGCTACCGCGTGCACGAAGAGATGATCCCGCGCGAGATGCTCTACATCGCCGACGAGCTCTTCTTCGCCGGGACCGCCGTGGAGATTACGCCCATCCGGTCGGTCGACCGCATCGTCGTGGGCACGGGCAAACGCGGCCCGGTGGCCAGCGCCGTCCAGCAGGCGTTTTTCGGGATCATCAGCGGCGAATTGCCCGACACACACCGATGGCTCACGTACGTCTATGAAGGGAAAGCCGCCGGCGCGGCAAAGGCCTGAGGGATGCACGTCAACGACCTCCTGAAGCTGGCCGTCGAACAGGGCGCATCCGACCTCCACTTGAAGGTCGGGGCCGCCCCGATGTTGCGCGTGGCGGGCGCGCTGACGCCCGCGCCTGGCGTCCGGCGTCTCACGCACGAGGACACGGTCGCGATGGCGGCGGCGGTGATGCCGGCCTCGCTGCGCGACAAGTTCAGGGAGTCCCAGGAAGTCGATCTCGCGTACAGCGTGCCCGGGCTGGGCCGCTTCCGCTGCAGCGTCTTTCAGCAGCGGGGCACCATCGGCCTGGTGCTGCGCCTCATCCCCGTCCGGGTCCGCGGCATCGAGGAACTCGGCCTGCCGCCCATCCTGACGAAGGTGGCCGACGAAGAACGGGGATTCGTGCTCCTGACGGGCACGACCGGCAGCGGCAAGAGCACGACGCTGGCTGCCATGGTGGACCACATCAACCGCACCAGGTGCGTCCACGTCATGACGATCGAGGATCCGATCGAATTCCTGCACAAGGATGCCCGGTCGATCGTGAACCAGCGCGAGATCGCCACCGACACGCAGTCCTTCGCCCACGCGATGCGCAGCGCGCTGCGCCAGGATCCCGACGTCATTCTGGTCGGAGAGATGCGCGACGTCGAGACGATCGAGACCGCCCTGCTCGCGGCCGAGACCGGTCACCTCGTGTTTTCGACGCTGCACACGCTGGACGCCGCGGAGACCATCAACCGCATCATCGCGGTCTTCCCGCCGCACCAGCAGAAGCAGATCCGCCTGCAGCTGGCGTCCGTGCTCAAGGCCGTGGTCTCGCAGCGCCTCGTCCCGCGCGCGGACGGCCAGGGCCGCGTGCCGGCCGTCGAGGTGCTCATCTCGACGCCCTTCATCCGCGACTGTATCGTCGACCGGGAACGGACGCATCTCATCCAGAGCGCGATCGCCGCCGGCACGTCCCAGTACGGCATGCAGACATTCGACCAGTCCCTGCTGGGCCTGGTGCGGGGCGGCCTGATCACTCATGACGAAGCCCTGCGCTGGGTGACGAACGTCGACGAGTTCAAGCTGCGCATGCAGGGCATCGCCAGCGCGGCCGACGACGCGCGCGAGCAGATGGCCCGTGGCATCGTCGGCAGCCCTGCCCCGCCGGACATCACGCGGTTCTCGCGGTAGCAGAGCCGGCATGCGGCCGTCCCGCCCGACGACGCCTCCCCCCCTCGATCCGGACGAGGCGAGAAAGGCCGCCTACGCCGCCGGCCTGCGCCTGCTGGCCGGCCGCGACATGTCGACGGCACGCGTCGGCGAACGCCTCCGCGCCCGGGGGTTTTCCGAAGCGGCCATTGAAGCCACGCTCGAGCGGCTGACGCGCGCCGGCGTGCTCGACGATGCCAGAGCGGTGCGGGCAGCCGCACGGACGCTGGCCACCGTCAGGCAGCGGGGCCGGCACCGCGTGAGCCGAGAACTCGAGCGCCTCGGGTTTGCCGCACCTCTCGCCGAGGCTGCGATCGCCGAGATCATGGGCGACGTGGACGAGCGCGCCATGATTGCGCGTCTCGTCGCGTCCCGCCTCCACGGGCACCGCAGCCTCCCCGACGCCGCCGCCTACCGGCGGATCTACGGAACGCTGCTCCGCCGCGGGTTCCCGTCCTCGATCATCCGCGACGCGCTGGAGCCGTACTGGAAGGGCCGCCACCTCGCCGTGGACAACGATCCCGACGAGTAGGAATCCCTGTCCAGCGCGCCTGCCGCCGTCAGTTAGAATAGCAGGATGACTTCGAGTGAACTCCGGCGCACATTCCTCGCGTTCTTCGAGCAGCACGAGCACCGCATCGTCCAGAGTGCTCCGCTCGTGCCGGGTGACGACCCGACGCTGCTCTTCACGAACGCGGGCATGAACCAGTTCAAGGACGTCTTCCTGGGCAAGGAGCGCCGAGAGTATCGCCGGGCCACCAGTTCGCAGAAGTGCATGCGGGTGAGCGGCAAGCACAACGACCTCGAGAACGTCGGGCCGTCGTTGCGCCACCACACGTTCTTCGAGATGCTCGGGAATTTCTCCTTCGGGGACTACTTCAAGGAGGACGCCATCGCGCTCGCCTGGACGCTGCTCACGGACGTGTGGACGCTCGCGCCGGAGCGGCTCTTCGCGACGGTGTTCGCCGGCGAGAACGGCGTCCCGCGCGACGACGAGGCGTACGGGTACTGGCAGCGCGTCCTGCCGGCCTCGCGTATCGCGGAACTCGGCGCCGCCGACAACTTCTGGGCGATGGGCGAGACCGGGCCCTGCGGGCGCTGCTCTGAGATCCACTACTACCGCGGCGAGCACCTGCCGTGCACGGAGCCCGTCTGCCGCGGAGTCGAGTGCTCGTGCGACCGCTACGTCGAGGTGTGGAACAACGTCTTCATGGAGTTCGACCGCCAGGCCGACGGCACGCTGAAGCCG
>JAPKZP010000607.1 GCA_026393735.1 Acidobacteriota bacterium | reverse complement strand
TCGTTCGGGTCCGGCTCTACCGCTACCGCCAGGGGTCACTGTCGCGGATGATGGCTTCCAGGAACGAGCAATCGATGGCGTCCTGCGGACGGTGGGTCTGCTTGGTCCGGATGAGGGTCGCGGGGCTGGCGACCGGAACGATCACGCCGCCCAGATCGAGGTGCTCGGCATCTTCGACGACATCCGCATAGGACAAGCCGCAGGCGCGTCCCATGAGATCCACGAGGACCTCGTCGGCCACCCGCACCACCACGAACTCACGGATGTCCGTTTCCGAAATGTCGGCGGCCGCATTGTCGGCAAGGACGCTCATCGCCCGTTTCACACGGGCCACATTCTCCGGGGCGTCGTCGATGAGGAGGTCGATATCCTTGGTGTAGCGCCCCGCGCCATGGGCCATGACGGCGAACCCGCCGATCAGGACGTACCGGGATCCGGCCTCGTTCAGGGCGCGGCAGAGGCGGATGAGATCGCCGGGTTCCGGTGCGCGAGAGTACTGCGGAGCATGTCCGTCATCCACCGGTCAGCCTCTTCGAAGGACGTGAAGCGGAACACGCCACGGGGAACGATCGCGGGCGTCCCGCGCAGAAGTGCCGCCGTCCGGGCGAGCGCGCCCTGATCTGCGAGCCCGTGGCCCTCCGTCGATCGGCGCCCCACCTGGATCATGCGGCCATTATACCGCCTTCTTTCTCGCACCCTCGAGCGTGCCGTCCCGTCCAGGCCGGACTGCCATGCCGATCCATCCCCCCGCGCCCGCGCTACAATGGCACCGCCCCCTGGGAGTCCATCATGCGCAGGTTGATCGCCATCGCCAGCCGGTGTCTTGGTGTCGCGACGGTCTGTTCGGTGCTGACGGTCTCCGCCGGAACGCCGGGACTCGCGTCGGCGCAGGCTGTCGCGCCGCAAACCCTCCACCGCCCGGCGAGCGGATTCTCGATGGCCATGCCGGCCGGCTGGCAGGAGTACGAGGACCCCAGCTCTGCCGCGGCGATCCTGCTGACCAGCAACCCGTCGGTCGTGGCGCTGGTCCGCGTGCTCACGGAAGACGCGATGGCGGACAGCAACGCCACGCTCGCGAGCTGGCTCGCGACGCTCTTCGCCGATGCGAAGAGCCAGGTCGTGTCCGAGTCGTTCGAACCGTTCCTGGGCCGGCCGGCGCTCGTCGCGGAACTCGAGGGGCCAACCACACGCGTCAAGGTGATCATCGTCGCGAGAGACGCCGGCGACCGGAGCCAGGTGTTCTACGCACTCGTGACTACGGCGCCCTCGTCGGTCTTCGGCAAGGTCTCCCCATCGCTCGGGCGCATCATCAGCGGCTTTCAGATCACCGCGATGAATGGCGTACCCTCGATTCAGCCCGAGGCGATCGTGTCTCCGGTCCGGCCCACGGCACCGCCGCCCGCCGTCGCCCCACCGCCGTCCGCCGTCGCCGCCCTTGCCGCGCCGCTCGTCGCACCGTCACCTGCGCCACAGGCCGCGCCACCACTTGCGCCGGCTCCCGCACCACAGGCCGCGCCACCACTTGCGCCGGCTCCCGCACCACAGACCACGCCGCCGCCCGCGCCGCCCATTCAGCAGCCCGTCGTCGTTCCTCCCCCCGCGCAGGTTCCTTCGCCTGCGCCGGCTCCGCCGGCCCCGCCGCCGGTCGCCGCGTCTCCGACGGCACGCAACGTCGTTCCGCCCGGACCCGTGAACCGGGCGCTGATGTACGAACGCATCCTGGCGCCAGGGACGGCTGAAGAGGCGCTGGCTGCCGCGACGCCGACGAAAGACGCCAAGAGCCGGGCCGAGGCGGCGGCGGCGTACGACCGCGGCATGGTGTTCGTGCAGCAGGCCGCATGGGCTGAGGCGGAGAAGGAGTTCCGGACGGCCGAGCGGCGCGACGGCGACAATGTCGAGACCGTGCTGGCGACGGCGTGGATCTACAACAAGCTGCACAAGCCCGACGAGGCGCTGAAGCGGTACGACAAGGTCTACAAGAAGAACCCGCGCAACACGCGGGCGCTGGTCGGCATGGCCGTCTCGTACGAAGAGATGCTGAACTTCCGCGAAGAGGTGCGCATCTGGCAGCGCTACCAGCGGGCGGATCTGTCGCAGGCCGAGAAGCAGGAAGGGCAGACGGTGCTGCGCTGGGCCCAGGACATGTTCGCGAACCGGTACGAAGTCGCCGAGAACCCCGGCGGCGGTGCCGTCAACGCTCTGACAAAGGAGCAGGAGCTGCAGCTGGGGCAGAACGTGGCGCGGGAGCTCGCGAAGAGCGGCATCGAGCCGCTGCGCGACGAGACGGTGACGACGTACGTGATGAACCTCTGCGCCTACCTCGTGGCGAATGCCAAGAACTTCCCGAGCAACTACGAGGTGTTTGTCGTCGACACGTCCGACGTGAACGCGTCCACGATCCCCGGTTACATCTTCGTGAATCGCGGCCTGCTCGCCGCGGTCAGCAGTGAGTCCGAGCTGGCTGGCGTGCTCGCGCACGAAATCGGCCACGTGGTGGCGCACCACTCCGCCAAGTCGCTGACCAAGCAGGTGATGGATCAGCAGCAGGCCGAGCAGTGGCGCAACTCAGACAGCAAGTTCCTGCGCTGGCTCGGATCGATGTCTGCGTCGGGCAGTTCGTACAGCCAGGCGTCATTCAGCCGTGAGGCCGAAGAGCAGGCGGACCGCCTGGCGGTGCACATCACGTTCGACTCCGGGATCGATCCCCGCGGATTCGCGACGTTCTTCCAGAAGCTCGAATCGATCGCCCCATCGTCGCGCAAGGCCTGGGACCTGATGTCGCGCACGCACCCGTTCTCGATCGACCGGTTGAATACGATCAACGCGTACATCGATCTCCTGCCGGACCGGCCGACGCGGAAGACGTCAGCTGAATTCGTCCGGATGCAGAAGCAGCTCGCAGCCCTGCCTCCGCCGTCCGACGTGACAGGCATGCAGCGGCCGGCGATCGAGCCACGGCCGCCGCAGGCGCCTGCGGCTGGTGCTCCTGCTGGTGCGCCGGCCAGCGGCACACCGGGCGGCGCCACCACGCCGTTCACGCTGGACGTCGTGCCGTTCGCCGGCGAGATACCCGCCGGATGGGACGGTCGCAAGTTGCCATCCGGGACGATCGTCTTCGAGGGGCCGAAGGGCACGGAAGCTTACGAGGTCTCGATCGAACTCGAACTCCCACCCAGGATCATCCGCGCGTCTTACAGCCTCAAGGGATCGAGCGGCAACATGGTGCCGCTGAAGCACCTCACGATCCTGCTCGACTACCCGGGCTATTACGCCATTCTCAGCTACTACACGCCGGAGTCCATCTACCAGAAGTACTCGGAGGCCTTCACGCTGTTCCTGCAGCGGTTCAGATACACGGGACGTTGACTTCTTCTCCGCTGAACCGAACGTGGTCGACATCCGTCCAATCCGGCATGTCGTCGTGTGTGCGTTCTCTGACAGTTGTTCTGGCGCTGGCCGCCGCGTCAATCTCGCAAGTGCAGGTGCAGGCGCAAACGAAGGCGCCAGCCCCGGCCCCTGTCGCCTCTCGCCCCGCGGCCACCATACCCAAGATGACGGCTGTCAGAGCGACCGCGAAGATCGCGGTCGACGGCCTCCTCGACGAAGCGGATTGGCAGCGTGCCGTCCCGGCGCGGGATTTCCTCCAGCGCGATCCCGACGAAGGCAAGCCTGCGACGGAGCCGACCGAGGTCCGCATCCTCTACGACGACGACGCGATTTATGTCGGCGCGCGGATGTTCGATTCGAACCCGTCGAAGATCTCGAAACGCCTCACGCGGCGCGACGGCGATACCGACGGCATCGC
>JAPKZP010000792.1 GCA_026393735.1 Acidobacteriota bacterium | reverse complement strand
CAGATCGAGGACGACCCGCGCAAGCAGGGCGTCCGCGAGCGCGACGGCGACACCACACTCCTGAAGGACGGCCGCCGGATCCGCCACGCCGGCGGCGACACACCCGAGATCCCGCACACGAAGAACGGGCGGCTGGTGGGGCGGTTCGAGCCGTTCAGCCGCGAAGCGACGGAGCTCGCGAAGCAGCTCGCGCCCGACGGCTCGTGGGTCCGCGTCACCGCGACCAGCCCGCGCGACACCGTCAAACCGGACCCGAATGACTACGGCCGGATCGCCGGCTACATCGACGCGATCCCGGCCGCCGTCGCGCACATCCGCGGCCTGCGCGACATCTGGCCGGGCACGGACATCACGCTCGAACAGATGAAGGCGGGGGTCTCCCAGCCCGCCTACGAGTTCCTCTCCGAGGATCTCTCGCGCTGGAAGCCGTACCACGACGCGGCGACGGACGCGTTCAAGAAGGGCCTCGGCGTGTTCAGCCCGCAGGGGAAACGCTCCTCGATCAAGTTTCACTGGAAGCCGGGCGACACCGATCTGCGCGGCGATCCGCCCGGAAACGAACTCATGAACTGGATGGGCATCGGCCTGATGGCCGGCGCGCACACAGGCACCTACAAGAACCTCGGCCCCGTGGGCAACACGCTCGCCGTCGCGCACAACGCGCTGCTCGCGCTGGGCGGGACGATCCAGCAGATGCTCACGCCGCCGAAGACGAAGCCGAAGGTCTACAAGGCGCCGGATCGGACCTACTCCAAGGCCAGGACCGCGTCGCGCAAGAAGGCCGCCGCGGCGAAGAAACCGTGACCGCGTCGGCCCGGGAAAGCCCCGAAATGCCCACAAAAGGCCGCCACATTGCGTTGAACCCGATCTGCGATAGAACGGGAACATAGCAACGGATCGCACGGACGACCGAAGAAACGAGAGGCCCAAAATGGCAGACAACGCGCCCATCGACATGAGCCAGGTGAAGCAGCAGCTTCAACTGCCGGACTCCGCGACGCCCGACGAAGTCGTCGCGGCCATGCTCCAGGTCATCGCCCAACTGACCGCCGCCCTCCAGGACGCGCAGACCCAATACAAGGCCGCGGTCGACCAACTCGCCGAGCACGACGTCGCCGTCGCCAACCGCACGGTCGAGGACTTCGCCGACGTGATCGGCCAGAACCCGGAGCAGAAGGACTTCTGGACGCAGAACGTCATCGTGAATCGCGAGGCCGCCGTCGCGTCGCTCACCCAGCTTCGCGCCGACAAGACCGCGCCTGCGGCGGCGGAGCCGCCCGCGGCCGGGGCTCCGCCTCCGGAGAAACCCGCGCCCGCCCCGCGCACGCCGCTGAAGAACCGCATCGGCTCCGAACCGCGGACCATCCAGGACATCGCCACCGGCGCGACCATGACCCGCGAGAAAGCCGTCACCATCCGCAATCGCGCCCAGGCCATCAGCCGCGAGCGCGGCATCCCGTTCAATCGCGCCTTCGACCTGGCCCGAACCGAACTCTCCAAATGAAGAGCGACACCCAGAGTAATCGCATCACCGGCAGCATCGTTCTGCCCGTAGCCTCGCCGCTCGGCGCATACCTCGGCCGCCTCGGCGCCATCATCCCCAGCGACGGCAGCCAGCCCTGCGCTGCACTCGCCGTCGCCCCGCAGGACGCCCGCTTCGTCATCGTCGATGCGGACGAAGTCAACAACCTCGCCACCCTCGAACCGCTCGACCCCGGCCATCAGTCCCGCGTCGAACTCAGCGGGGAATGCGCGGCCGGCGACCGCCTCTCCTGCGACCAGCAGGGCCGCGTCGTCGCCACCGACGAGAACCTCGCGATCCTCATGGCGGAGGAACCCGGCGTCGACGGGCAACTCGTGCTGGTGCGGCCGATCATCTCGCGCACCATCGGCCCCGTCGGTCCCCAGGGCGAAGCAGGCCTCGACGGCAATCCCGGTGATCCCGGCCCCCAGGGCGATCCCGGCCTCGGCGAAGGCAGCACCCTTCCCGGCGACGTCGATTGGGAAGCGCTCGACATCGAGGTCGTCGGTCCCCCGGGACCGCAGGGCGAAGTCGGCCCGCAAGGACCGGGCGGCCACAACCCCTGCATCCAGGGCGCCTACGACCCCCAGCAATCCTACGTCGCGACCGACATGGTCACCTGCAACGGCATCCTCTACATGGCGCTCACCGACAGCACCGGCGCCGACCCCGAGACGAACCCGGCCAACTGGCAGCCGCTCGCCGGCGCCACGGGTCCCCAGGGGGCCCCCGCCAGCTACGCCTTCGCCGGCACCTGGTCCGACCTCACCGAGTACAACGTCAACGACG
>JAPKZP010000115.1 GCA_026393735.1 Acidobacteriota bacterium | reverse complement strand
TCCGGGCTATGGTAAGCGGCAGAGGGCGACATGATCTCGAGACGCGACATGCTGAAGGGCGCCGCCGCCAGCGGCCTGTGGTTGACGGCCGGCCGGCGCGCATCCCTGTTCGAGCAGTCTGGCCAGCCGACCGGTGAGCGCCTGGCGCCGTACGTGGATCCGTTCATCGGGACCGGCGGCCACGGGCACACGTTTCCCGGGGCGAGCCTGCCGTCCGGCATGGTGCAGCTCAGCCCCGACTCCGGCAAGCAGGGATGGGACTGGTGCGCCGGGTATCACTACACGGACACGGCCATCGCGGGTTTCAGCCATACCCACCTGAGCGGGACGGGCATCGGCGATCTCTGCGACATTCTCGTGACGCCGACGCTCGCCGGCGCCGACATGCCGGCGGACGTGACGTCGCCCTTCAGCCACGACCGTGAGAAGGCGTCGGCGGGCTACTACTCGGTGGACCTGCAGGCGTTCGACATCAAGGCCGAAATGACGGCCACCCGCCGTGTCGGGGTGCATCGCTATGCGTTCCGCCGGCCGGCCGCCGGCCGGCAGCCAGCCCTCGTCTTCGACCTGGGGTTTGCCATCAACTCGGACGCGCCCGTCGACACACAGATCACGATGGAAGGGCCGACGACGATCTCGGGATTCCGGATCTCGAAGGGCTGGGCGGCCGACCAGCGTGTCTATTTCGTCGCGCGGTTCTCGTCGGCGGTGCAGTCGTGGCTGCTGGGCTCGGAGGGTGAGTACACCGCGGAGCGCCGGCAGGTGCAGGCGAAGAAGGCGCGGGGCCTGTTCCGCTTCACGCTCCGGCCGGGCGAGCCGCTGCTGGTCAAGGTCGCGATCTCATCGGTGAGCGTGGAGGGTGCACGCAAGAATCTCGATCGCGAGATGTCCGGCTGGGAGTTCGACGCCGTGCGCCGAGACGCGGAGGAGGCGTGGGAGCGGAAGCTGCAGCGCGTCCGGATCGAAACGCCGGACAAGGCGCGCAAGACGGTGTTCTACACCGCGATGTACCATGCGCTGCTGGCGCCAACCGTGTTCTGCGACGTGGACCGCGCGTACCGCGGCGCCGACGGAAAGGTGCAGACCTCCGCGCTCTTCCAGAACCACACCGTCTTCTCGCTGTGGGATACGTTCCGCGCCCTGCATCCGCTGCTGACCGTGATCCAGGCCGAGCGGGTCGATGACCTCGTGCAGTCGATGATGGCGTTCTACCGCGAAGGTGGTCTGCTGCCGGTATGGTCCCTCTGGGGCAACGAGACCAACACGATGGTCGGCTATCATGCGGTGCCCGTGATCGTGGACGCGGTCATGAAAGGGCTGACCACGGCGAGTCGCGGGGACGTCCTCGACGCAGTCAAGAAGAGCGCCCTGCAGGATGCGCGCGGGCTGAAGTGGCTCAAGCCGCCGGAAACGCGCGGGTACATCCCGGCCGACCAGGAAGTGGAATCGGTGTCGAAAACCCTCGAGTACGCGTTCGACGACTGGTGCATCTCGCAACTGGCCGGCAAGCTCGAGCGGACGGCGGACCGCCGGTTCTTCGAGGCGAGAGCCGGCACGTACAAGAACCTCTTCGACCCGTCGACGGGGTTCATGCGCGGGCGGATGAGTGACGGATCCTGGAAGACGCCGTTCTCGCCGAAGTTCTCGCAGCATCGCCAGGACGAGTACACCGAAGGGAACGGCTGGCAGTACACGTGGTCTGTCATGCACGACGTGCGCGGGCTGATGGGACTCGTCGGCGGACCCGATGCGTTCGTCAAGAAGATCGATGAACTGTTCGATCAGCCGTCGGTCGTCGAAGGCACGAACGCGTCGCCGGACATTTCCGGCCTGATCGGGCAATACGCCCACGGGAACGAACCCAGCCATCACATCGCGTACCTGTACGGCTACGCCGGCGCGCCGTGGAAGGCCGCCTCGCGCGTGAACCAGATCCTGACGAGCCTCTACTCGACGGGACCGGAGGGCCTCTGCGGGAACGAGGACTGCGGGCAGATGTCCGCGTGGTACCTCTTCAGCGCCATGGGGTTCTACCCGGTGAACCCTGCCGAGGGCGTCTACGTGATCGGGACGCCGCATCTCGACAAAGTCAGCATCGACATCGGCGGGCAGCGTACCTTCGACATCGACGCGGCCGGGCTCTCGCCGGTGAACCGGCACATCACGGCCGCGACCCTGAACGGTAAACCGCTCGACCGGTGCTGGATCACCCACGCCGACATCGCCGCCGGCGGTTCGCTGAAGTTCACCATGGGAGCCGAGCCCAACCGGGCGTGGGCGAGCGGCCCTGACGCCGCCCCGCCCTCGCAGACCCCCCGCTGACAACCGCCCCGCGGGCGGACACAGGGGTCCGCCCCTACGGCGCGAACACTTCCTGCGCACAGACCTTGGAGGCCACGGGCGAACCGTCGTACGGGTTGGTGACGGTCAGGCGGTTGGGAGACTGCGTCCACTGACCCGCCAGGTAGATCGGGAATTCGGTGGCCACGGCCATTCCTCCGTGCAGGAACACACCGGGATCCAGGGAATCAGTGGGAGCGTCTAAGGTGCTGTAAGATAACACGATACAGGAGCGAGAGTCGTGCCTGGCCGCGGGTTGAGCGCCGGCGGGGAGCCCTGGCACGGTATAATCGATCCAGATCACCTACTTGTTTTCGGAGGAGTCTCCCAATGGTTAACGTATCCGCGTCGGCCGCCACCAAGATTAGCGAGTTGCTGGCCGAAGAACAGAAGCTGCAGAGCGGCCTTCGCGTGTTTGTCCAGGGCGGCGGTTGTTCAGGGTTCCAGTACGGCCTGATGATCGAGGACAGCCCTGGCCCGGGCGACCAGGCGATTGAGTCGAACGGCGTGAAGATCTTCATCGATCCGATTAGCGCCCGCTACCTCGACGGCGCCGAAGTTGATTTTGTCGACAGCGTGACGGGCGGCGGCTTCACGATCAAGAACCCCAACGCCAAGTCCACGTGCGGTTGCGGCTCGTCGTTCAGCGGCTGATTCGGGGGATCGACCCCTGATGTCCACGGCGAGCGAGCCCATCGTTC
>JAPKZP010000242.1 GCA_026393735.1 Acidobacteriota bacterium | reverse complement strand
GAAGTTGCGCTTCTCGATGGCGCACTTCTCGGTGTAACACCGCTCACCCTTGAGGAACAGCTTCATGCCCTCGCGGCGGCACAGGCGGCAAACAGGTCCGATGTATCTAGCCATGCGTGTCTTCCGTAATCGCTACAGTTCCGTCGTTGCTACACGCGCCGGCGCTTGGTCGGCCGGCAGCCGTTATGCGGGATGGGCGTGACGTCGCGGATCGACTTGACCTCGATCCCCACGGTGCCCAGCGCCCGGATCGCCGATTCGCGACCGGCCCCGGGGCCCTTGACGCGGACCTCGCAGGCCCGCATGCCCATGCCCTTGGCCACGTTGGCCGCGGACAGCGCCGCCTGGGTCGCCGCGAACGGCGTGCCCTTGCGGGAGCCCTTGAAGCCGACCGCGCCGGCGCTCGACCACGCGATCACGTTGCCCTCGGCATCCGCAATCGTGATGATCGTGTTGTTGAACGAGGCCTGCACGGTGACCAGCCCGTGGTGCACCACGCGCTTCTCGCCGCGCTTCTTGAACGCCTTCTTGGGCTTTCCAGCCTCTTTCTTCTCGCCACCGTCGTTTTCAGTCTTGGCCATGCGCCTACACCGTCTTCTTCTTGGCGATCGCGCCCTTGCGCGGGCCCTTCCGGGTTCGCGCGTTCGTCCGCGTCCGCTGTCCCCGCACCGGCAGGCTGCGGCGATGCCGCAAGCCGCGGTAGCAGCCGATGTCCATCAACCGCTTGATGTTCATGGACGTCTCTTTGCGGAGATCGCCCTCGACGCCGCCCTGTTCCTCGATGACCCGGCTGAGCTTCCGGACGTCGTCTTCCGACAGGTCCTTGACCCGGACATTCGGATCCACGCCGGCTTCCTTCACGATCCCGGCGGCCCGTGTATGGCCGATCCCGTAGATGTAGGTCAGCCCGATTTCGACCCGCTTGGTCCGCGGCAGGTCCACACCCGCGATACGTGCCATGACGCTACCCCTGCCTCTGCTTGTGCTTCTGGTTCGTGCAGATCACCCGCACCACTCCGCGGCGACGGACGATCTTGCACTTGTCACAAATCCGTTTGACCGACGCTCTGACCTTCATACCTGTGGTCCTTCGCTTCCGGGAACGTCCATGGGTCCCGTGCCCGCCCGCCTCACTTGTACCGGTACGTGATGCGGCCGCGGCTCAAATCGTACGGCGACAGCTCAATCAGCACCCGGTCACCCGTCAGGATGCGGATGAAATTCTTGCGCATCTTCCCGGACACATGGGCCAGGACCTGATGCTTGTTCTCGAGCTCCACGCGGAACATCGCGTTCGGGAGCGACTCGAGCACGATACCCGTGACTTCAATCGTGTCGTCTTTCGGCACCGGCTGCCCTACCCTCCGACTGATTGCTCGCGTCCTCCGGGCCCCGCTGCCCGGCCGTTCCCGGCGGGCATGGTCAGTATGACCGGCCCAGCCGCCGTCACCGCCACCGTGTGCTCGAAGTGCGCCGCCAGGCTGCGGTCCTTCGTGACCGCCGTCCACCCGTCGCCGAGCACCTTCACGGCCGCCTTGCCCATCGCCACCATCGGCTCGATGGCCAGCGTCATCCCTTCGCTCAGGCGCGGCCCGCGGCCAGCCGGCCCGTAGTTCGGCACCTGCGGTTCCTCGTGCAGCGCCGTCCCCACGCCGTGGCCCACGAACTCGCGCACCACCGAAAACCCGTGCGCCTCGACGTGCTGCTGGACCGCGTGCCCGATGTCCGACACCCGGCCGCCGACCCTGGCCTGCTCGATCCCCAGGTACAGCGACTCTTCCGTCACCCGCAGCAGGTCCGCCGCCTCCCGGCTGACGGGCCCCACCGGGACCGTGATCGCGGCATCCCCGAAGAACCCGCCGAGCACGACGCCGAGGTCGATCGAGACGATGTCGCCGTCTCGCAGGGCCCGCGGCGCGGGAATCCCGTGAATCACTTCCTCGTTGACCGACGTGCACAGCGTCGCGGGGAACCCATGGTACCCCTTGAACGCCGGGACCGCGCCAGCCCGCCTCACCCGCGCTTCGGCGAACGCATCCAGCTCGGCCGTCGTCACGCCGGGCTGCACCATCGCGCGCAAATCCACCAGCACATCGGCGACCAGCTCGTTCGCGGCCCGCATCCGCGCCAGTTCCGCCGGGGACTTGCAGACGATCACCGCTGCTCCTCGCCGACGATCTCGGCCAGCGCCGCCGCCACCTCGTCCGGCGGCCGCGTGCCGTCCACCTGCCGATAAGCCGCGCGGCTCCGGTAGAAGTCCACCAGCGGCCGGGTGATCCGCGAGAACACCGCCAGGCGATCGCGCACCACCTGGGCGTTGTCGTCGGTGCGCTGCACCCAGGCGCCCCCGCACCGCCCGCACCGGGAGTCGGCGCCCGCCGAGGGGTCGGCATTCGTGCCGCACGACCCGCAGACGCGCCGCGAACACAGCCGCCGGACCAGTTCCTGCTCCGGCACGATCAACTCCACGACGGTCAGGGCCCCGAGCCCCGCGGTCAGCCGTTCCAGAGCCTCGGCCTGCGGGATCGTGCGCGGAAACCCGTCGAGCACGAACCCGGGCGCCGCATCCGGGCGGGTCAGCCGATCGCGGACCACCTCGATCATCAGGGCGTCACCGACCAGGTCGCCGCGCGCCATCACCGCTCGAACCAGTTCGCCCAGGGGCGACCCGGCTGCCACCGCTTCCCGCAGCAGGTCTCCCGTCGAGATGCGCGGCACGCCGAACCTGGTGGCCAGCCGTTCGGCCTGGGTCCCTTTTCCGGCCCCAGGCGGCCCCAGCATCACGACGTTCACGCCCATGCCGTTCCCCGACCCGCGCGCTAGCCTCGCCGTCCGCGGATACGCGTCTTCTTCATGAAGCCGTCGTAGTGCCGCATGATCAGCTGCGATTCAATCTGCTGCACGGTGTCCATCGCCACGCCGACGACGATCAGCGTCGACGTGCCGCCGAAGTAGAACTGGACGTTCAGGCCTTCGGTGATGAACCGCGGCAGCATCGCGTCGAGGCGCTCGCCGATGAACGGAATGGGCGCCACCTTGAACCCGACCAGCAGGAACTCCGGCAGGATCGCCACCAGCGCGAGGTAGATCGCGCCCGCCAGCGTGATGCGGGTCAGGATCGTGTCGATGTACTCGGCCGTGCGCTTGCCGGGCCTGATG
The DNA here is from genome assembly GCA_026393735.1 of Acidobacteriota bacterium. GTDB lineage: Bacteria > Acidobacteriota > Vicinamibacteria > Vicinamibacterales > JAKQTR01 > JAKQTR01. The sequence goes on along the minus strand of JAPKZP010000242.1, from coordinate 7,515 downwards.
CCGGGGATGAACCCGCCGTACTTCCGCATGTTCTCGGCCACGTCATCCGGGTTGAAGATGATCGCGGTGTAGAAGTAGGCGAAGAAGATGATGCCCACGATGTACAGCAGGTTATAGAGCGGCATGCCGTACGCCATCTGGCGCACGATGGCGTCGCCCCAGCTGCCCTGCTGGAACATGCCGGCGATGGTCGCCGGGAAGGCCAGAATCGACGAGGCGAAGATCACCGGGATGACGCCGCCCGTGTTCACCTTCAGGGGGATGTGCGTGCTCGACCCGCCGTACATCCGGCGCCCGACGACGCGCTTGGCGTACTGCACCGTGACCCGCCGGTTGCCGCGCTCCATGAAGATGATCGCCGCGATGACCACGACGGCCAGCACAAGGAGGAACAGGATCCGGATGAGGCCGATCTGGCCGGTGCTCATCTGCCCGAGGGTCGCGATCAAGGCCCGGGGGAGCTGAGCGACGATGCCCGCGAAGATGATGAGCGACATCCCGTTGCCGATGCCGCGCTCGGTGATCTGCTCGCCGAGCCACATGATGAACGTCGTGCCCGCCGTGAGCGTCAGGACGGTCATCAGGCGGAAGCCCCAGCCCGGCGCGTACACCAGCGGGAGCCCGCCGACGACCTGGGTCTGCCGCTCGAGGTAGATGGCGATCCCGAGCGCCTGGATGACGCTCAGGAGGATCGTGCCGTAGCGCGTGTACTGGGTGATCTTCCGGCGCCCGAGGTCGCCTTCCTTGGAGAGGCGCTCGAGGTACGGCCACACCACCGTCAGCAGCTGGAGGATGATCGACGCGCTGATGTAGGGCATGATGCCCAGCGCGAAGATCGTGACCTTCGACAGGCTGCCGCCGGAGAACATGTCGTACAGGCCGAACATCGTGTTCTTGCTCTGTTCGGCCAGCAGGGCCAGCGCGTTGGTGTTCACCCCCGGCGTCGGGATGTGATTGCCAATGCGATACACGCCGAGCAGCGCCAGCGTGAACAGCACGCGCTTGCGCAGATCCGGCACCGCGAAGATATTCTTGATGCTCTCAACCATACGGTCTCGATGATCGCGGCGCTACTGAAGCGTCTCGACCGACCCGCCGGCAGCCGCAATCTTCTCGGCCGCCTTCCCGCTGAATTTGTGAGCCTTCACCGTCAGCGCCACGGCGATCTCGCCGCGCGCCAACACCTTGATTGGCTGCTTGGTCGTCACCAGGCGCTCCGCCCGGAGCACCTCCGGCGTCACGACCGCGCCCGCCGCGAACCGCGCCGCCAGGTCGTCGAGATTGACGACGGCGTACTCGATCCGGAACGGGTTGAAGAACCCGCGCTTCGGCAACCGCCGATGCAGGGGCATCTGGCCGCCTTCGAAGCCGCGTTTCTTGTGGTACCCGGACCGCGACTGCGCGCCCTTGCTGCCCCGGCCGGCCGTCTTGCCCAGGCCCGATCCCGGACCGCGGCCCACGCGCTTGCGCTTCCGGGTCGCTCCCTTTGGCGGTTTGAGATTGCTGAGATCCATAGTCCGACCTGTTCGCTATTCGACCGTGACGAGATGGCGCACCTTGTGAATCATGCCGCGCATCTCGGGAGTATCCGGCACCTCGACGGTATGGCGGATGCGACGCAGCCCGATGCTGCGCACCACGTCACCCTGCTTCTTGTTGAAGCCGATGGTGCTCTTCACCTGCGTAACCTTCAGCGTCTTCTTCGCGCTGCGATCAGCCTTCATGTCGCTGCCTCGTCTCACCCCCCCGCGTCGGCGGGGGTCTACGCGTTGGCGTTCTCCAGGTCCGCCAGGTCGCGCCCGCGCAGCCGCGCGACGCTCACGGGGTCCTTCAACGTCATCAAACCCATAAACGTCGCGCGCACCACGTTGTGCGGATTGGCGCTGCCGAGCGACTTCGTCACGATGTTCTGGATCCCGGCCGACTCGACCACCGCGCGCACGGCGCCGCCCGCGATGATGCCCGTGCCGTCGGGCGCGGGCTTCAGCAGCACGCTGCCCGAGCCGTACTTGCCGGTGATGACGTGGGGCACCGTCGTGCCGACCAGCGGCACGCGGATGAGCGCCTTCTTGGCGGCCTCGATGCCCTTCTTGATCGCCGAGGGGACCTCGCGGGCCTTGCCGATCCCGAAGCCGACCACGCCGTGGCCATCGCCGACGACCACGAGCGCGCTGAAGCTCAGGTTCTTGCCGCCCTTGACGACCTTGGTGACCCGGTTGATCGACACCACGGTGTCTTTCAGCTCGAGCTGCGACGGATCGATCTTCTCGCCTGTTCTGAACATCTAGAACTCCAACCCTGCCTCGCGGGCGGCCTCGGCCACCGCGCGCACGCGCCCGTGGTAGAGGAACCCGCTCCGATCGAACACGACGTGCTTGATGCCCTGGGCCTGCAGCCGCTCGGCGATGGCCTTGCCGACCACGGTGGCGCCCTTCAGGTTGCCGCCCTTCGCGCCGGCGGCGAACGCCGCGCGGGTGGTCGGCTCGACGCTCGACGCGGCGGCCATCGTCCGTCCCGTGGCGTCGTCGATCGCCTGCACGTAGATGTGCTCGACGCTGCGGAACACGCTCAGCCGTGGCCGTTGCGTGGTCCCCTGGACGCGTTTGCGGGTCCGCAACTGGATGCGGTGCCGGCGGTCATGTTTCGTCTTGATCTTCATACGTCGTCGACCTCTACGCGCCGGTCTTGCCGACCTTCTTCTTCAGGACTTCGCCGGTGTACCGCACGCCCTTCTGCTTGTAGGGATCGGGCTTGCGCATCCGCCGGATGTTGGCGGCGACCTGGCCGACCAGCTGGCGGTCGATGCCCGTCACCGTGACGTGCGTGTTCTTGTCGACCGTGATGTCGATGCCGGCCGGGATGTCGAACACGATCGGGTGGGAAAACCCGAGCGCGAACACCACCTGGCGGCCCTTGAGCTCGGCTTTGTAGCCGACGCCGACAATGTCGAGCTCCCGCTTGTAGCCGTTGACCACGCCTTCGACGGCGTTGGCCACCAGGCTGCGTGCCAGGCCATGGAACTTGCCCAGCTGCGGGTCCTCGGTCTTCGGCGTCGCCTGCAGATCCGTGCCCACCTGCTCGAAGAGGATGCCTGGTGGGATCGTCTGCGTCAGTGTGCCCTTCGGACCCTTGACCTCGACCGCGCCTGCGGCGATCTTGACGGTCACGCCCTTGGGGAGCGGAATCGGTTTCTTGCCAATACGGGACATGGACGTCTACCTACGCCTTGGTTACCAGACGTTGCACAGCACTTCGCCGCCGACGCCGGTCTTCACGGCTTCGCGCCCGGTCATGACGCCACGCGACGTCGTGAGGATGCTGATGCCGAGACCGCCGAGCACGGGCGGCACGTCGGTGCGGCTGTAGTACACCCGGCGGCCTGGCCGGCTGATGCGCTGGATCCCGCTGATCACGCGCTCGCCCTTGGGGCCGTACTTGAGGAAGATCCGCAGCCGCTTGACGGGCGTCTTCTTGGGCCCGTCGGACGGCTCCTCGACCATCTTGAAGCCCGAGATGTAGCCCTCATCCTGCAGGATCTTCGCGATCTCGGACTTCAGTGTGCTGGCCGGAATGTCCACTCGCGCGTGCTTCGCCTGCACGGCGTTGCGGAGGCGCGTGAGCATGTCAGCAATCGGATCGGTCATGGCTTCTCAACTCTGTCGTGCTTACCAGCTGCTCTTGATGACCCCAGCCACCTCTCCGCGGAGCGCGAGCTCGCGGAAGCAGAGGCGGCAGAGGGCGAACTTGCGCAGATACGCGCGCGGGCGCCCGCACCGCTTGCACCGGTTGCGGTGGCGGATCGTGTACTTCAGCGTCGTGGCTTCCTTGGCGATTTTCGCGGTCGTGGCCATAGGTCTAATTCGTCCGGAACGGCAGGCCGGTCAACTGCAGCAGTCGACGGGCCTCCTGGTCGGTCTTGGCGGTGGTGCAGACCGACACGTTCATTCCCCGCGCCTTGTCGACTTTCATGTAGTCGATTTCCTGGAACAGCAGCTGGTCGCGGAGGCCCAGCGTGTAGTTGCCGCGGCCGTCGAAGCCCTTCGGCGAGATCCCCTTGAAGTCGCGCACGCGCGGCAGCGCGATGGAGATCAGGCGATCGAGGAACTCCCACATCCGCACGCCCCGCAGCGTCACCATCGTCCCGATCGGCATGCCCTGGCGCACCTTGAACTGCGCGATCGACTTGCGCGCGCGGGTGACGACGGCCTTCTGGCCGGCGACCCGGCTGAGCTCGTCCTGGGCGGTGTCGACGATCTTGACGTTCTGCGTGGCCTCGCCGAGCCCCATGTTGATCACGACTTTTGTGATCTTGGGCACGGCCATGACGTTCGTGTAGCCGAACTCCTTCATCAGGGCCGGCACGACCTCCCGAAGGTACCGTTCCTTCACCCGGCTCATTTGTCGACTACTCCCTCGCACTTGCGGCAAATCCGGACCTTGCGCCCGTCGCCGAGCGTGCGGTGGCCGATGCGCGTCCGCGCCCCACACTCGGGGCACACCAGCTGCACGTTCGAGGCGTGCAGCGGGGCCTCGCGCTTCATGATGCCGCCCTTGACGTTCTTGCTCGGATTCGGCCGAGTGTGGCGGCTGATGAAATTCACGCCCTCGATAACCAGGCGGTTGTTCTCGGGGAGGACCTTCAGCACGCGCCCGCGCTTGCCGCGATCCTTCCCGGCCGTCACGAGGACGGTGTCATTCCGGCGGATAGGTGTCTGCAACCGTGACATGGGCTAAATCACCTCGGGCGCGAGCGAAATGATCTTCATGAACTTGCGCTCGCGCAGCTCGCGCGCCACGGGCCCGAACACGCGGGTCCCGACCGGCTCGTTCTGGTCGTTCACGAGCACCGCAGCGTTCCGATCGAAGCGGATGTAGCTGCCATCCTTGCGGCGCTGCTCCTTCCGCGTCCGGACGATCACGGCCTTCACGACCGTGCCCTTCTTCACGCTCGAATCCGGCGCGGCTTCTTTCACCGACGCCGTGATGAGATCCCCGAGGCGCGCGTAGCGTCCCACCGAGCCCCCGATCGGATTGATCATCGAGATCTTCCGGGCTCCGGAGTTGTCCGCGACGTCGAGGATCGACCGCATCTGTACCATGGTCTGCTCCTCTCGCTACTCGGCGGCTGCGCCGGCCTGGGCCGCCCGCTTGACGACCCGGGTGATGACCCACCGCTTGCGGGCGGACAGCGGACGGCTCTCCACCATCGCGACGACGTCGCCGTTCCGCGTCTCGTTCTGCTCGTCGTGCGCCATGAACGTCGAGGTCAGCCGCTGGGCCTTCCCGTACATCTCATGGCGCACCTGGCGCTCGACGGCCACGACACGGCTCTTCAGCATCTTGTCGCGGACGACCGTGCCCGTCACTTCTGTCTTGGCAGCCATACGCTTCCTACCGTTTTTCCTTCAGGACCGTCTTCAGGCGCGCCAGCTCGCGGCGCACCGTGCGCATCTTGCTCGGCGTGTCCAGCTGGCCCATCGCCTTCTGGATCCGCAGCCGGAAGACCTGGTCCTGCAGATCCTTGATTTTGCCGTTCAGCTCGTCGACGTTGAGCTCGCGGATCTCGTGGACCTTCATGTCAGACCTTCTCCTCGGCGAACCGCGTCGCGAAGCGCGTCTTGATCGGCAGCTTCGCCGCCGCGCGGTCCATCGCCTGGCGCGCCTCGACCTCGGTCACGCCTTCCATCTCGAAGAGTATCTTCCCGGGCTTGACGACGGCCACCCAGAACTCCGGCGCGCCCTTGCCCTTGCCCATGCGCGTTTCCTGCGGCTTCTTGGTGACGGGCTTGTCCGGGAACACCCGCACCCAGATCTTCCCGCCGCGCTTCACGAACCGCGCCATCGCGACGCGGGCGGCCTCGATCTGGCGTGCCGTCATCCAGCACGTCTCCATCGCCTTCAGCCCGAATTCGCCGAACGACACGTCGGACCCGCGCCACGCCTTGCCGCGACGGCGGCCGCGCTGCTGTTTCCGGTACTTGACCTTCTTCGGCATCAACATGGGTATGCCACCTTACCTCGCCCCGTCACGGCGCGGTTCGCGCCGCGGCGTGCGGTATTCCTCTTCGCGGCCCGTGCGCGGCACCAGGCGCTCGCCCTTGTAGAGCCACACCTTGACGCCGATCTGGCCGTAGGTCGTCCCCGCCTCGGCCTGGCCGTAGTCCACGTCCGCCCGCAACGTCTGCAGGGGCAGCTGCCCGTGCAGGTACCATTCGGACCGGGCGATTTCCGCCCCGTTCAGGCGGCCCGACACCCGCACCTTGATGCCCCGCGCGCCGAAGCGCAGCGCCGACTCGACGGCCTTGCGCATCGCCCGCCGGAACGCCACGCGCTTCTCGAGCTGCAGGGCGACCGACTCGGAGATCAGCTGGGCGTCGAGCTCCGGCTTCTGGATCTCCTGGATGTTGATGAACACCTCGCGGCTCGTCCGCTTCTGGATCTCCTGCTTCAGCTTGTCGACTTCCGTGCCCTTGCGCCCGATGATGATGCCGGGGCGCGAAGTGTGGATGTCGATCTTCAGCTTGTTCGCGGCGCGCTCGATCTCGATCTTCGACACGCCGGCGTGCTGGAACCGCTTCTTCAGCGAATCCCGCAGCTGCAGATCCTCGTGGAGCAGCTTCGCGTAGTCGCGGTCCGCGTACCAGCGCGAGCGCCAGGTCTTGTTGAACCCCAGCCGGAATCCGTACGGGTGAACTTTCTGACCCACGTCTCGCTCCTACTCCTGCGCGGCGGCTGCACCGCCGGCCTTCGTTGCCTTCCGCGCCCGCCCCTTGGGAGCCGGCGCGCTCGCCGTCGCCGCGCCGGCCTTGGCGGCCTTGGCGGTCCTGGCCCCCTTGCCCGCCTTCGGGGCCGGAGCCGCGGCGATCTTCTCGGGCCGCTCGGCCACGCCGACCGTGAGGTGCGCCGTGCGTTTCACCACGCGGAACGCGCGCCCCATCGGGGCAGGCCTGACCCGCTTCTGCGACGGCCCCTGGTCGGCGTAGCACGCCGACACGTAGAGGCGCTCGACCTCGCCGCTGTACCCTGGCTTCTGCTGCGCGTTCGCGATGGCCGATCGCAACACCTTCTCGATGTCGCGCGCCACCTTCTTGCGCGAGAACCGCAGGGTGGCGAGGGCCTGGTTGACCGCGCACCCGCGGACGAGGTCGAGGACGAGCCCCGCCTTCTGCGCCGAGGTGCGCACGTACTTGGCCGTTGCCTGCGCTGCGATCATGGCTAGCTACCCGCCTTCGGCGCGGCGCCCGCGGCCGCCACGGCCGCCGCCTTCTCGGTCTTGGTCGTGTGGCTCTTGAACGTCCGGGTCGGCGCGAATTCGCCGAGCTTGTGCCCGACCATGTTCTCGGTGACGTACACCGGGATGAACTTCTTGCCGTTGTGCACCGCGAGGGTGTGCCCCAGCATTTCGGGGATCACCGTGGAGCGGCGCGACCAGGTCCGGATGACCTTCTTCTCGCCGGCCCGGTTCATCGTCTCCACCTTCTCGAGCAGGTGGGTGTCAACAAACGGCCCTTTTTT
>JAPKZP010000270.1 GCA_026393735.1 Acidobacteriota bacterium | reverse complement strand
ACGGCCTGGCCACCGGCCTCTTCGTGCTTGGACCCGATCGCGGCATGGCCGCGCTGGCGTCCCTGCCCGGCGTGGAAGCGCTCTATTTCGCTCCCGACCTGACCGTGCACGCGACGCGGGGATTCCCGCGGGGAACGCAGACCGGTCGCACCAACGAGGGCCCCGACAGTGAGTAGGACGAGACGATGAACCAGCAGCCCGCTCAGCGTGCGGTGACGACGATGGCGTCGCCGATGATCATTTCGCAGAACGAACCCTTCATCACGAAGCTCGCCTTCGTCGTGGTTGCTCTGATCCTGGGCGTGATGTGTTTCGTGGCGCTCATGGCCATCGCCAGCGTCGTGATGCCCCGGACCGCCGCCCGGACAAAGGCCGTGGTGTCGCGCTGGCCCATCCAGGCGTTCCTGGCGGGCCTCGTCACCTTTGCGGTGGGAGGCTCGCTGGCCTACTACTTCCTGATCAACGGCTACATTCCGCGCCTGCTGCGCGTGGAGATCGTACCGGGGATGCTGGGCGCAGGGCTCGCGCTGGTGCTCGGCCTGCTGACGCTCACCGTCATCGGCGCCACGGGCGTCGTGCAGTTCGTCGGCGAGCGCCTGACCGGTCATCCCACGCCGCCGTCGACACCGCTGCGGCAAGTCGTGGTGGGGACCCTGGCCAGTGTCTTCGGCAGCTGGTTCCCCATCGTCGGCTGGGTGATCGTGCTGCTGCGGCGCCGCGATCGTGGGCTGGGTGCGGTATCGTCAGTTGCGGGCGTAGCCGGGGCGCGCGGCGCACGGCGCGCGCCCCGCATGTGTTGCGGGCGACCAGGAGGCTGAAGCCCTCCGGCCACGAACACGAGACGGATGGAGCCTGACATGAGCGACGGAATCTGCGGGTACACGGGCCGGCTGCTGCGCGTGGACCTGGGCCGGCAGGCGTGGTCGGTGGAGATCATTCCCGACGGCGTCATCCGCGGCTATCTCGGCGGTCGGGGCTTCACGGCCAAGTACTGTTACGACGAAGTCCCGCCGGGCAGCGATCCGGTGGGCCCGGCCAACAAGCTGATCTTCGCGGTGGGCCCGCTGACGGGCACGCGGATGCCTTCGTCGGGGCGCTACGCGGTGGGATGCCGGTCGCCGCACACCGGCGCCATCATCCGATCGATCTCCGGCGGCGGGTGGGGCGCGATGCTGCGGGCCGCCGGGTTCGACATCCTCATTCTCGAAGGGATCGCGCCTGACTGGGTCTACCTGTCGATCACCGACCAGGGGGTCACGTTCCACGACGCCCGGCACCTGCTGGGCAAGCTCGCCGAGGACACCGAGGCGGCCATCGCCCATGAACTCGGCAACCCGCGCGCCAAGAGCGTCGTCATCGGCCCGGCCGGAGAGAAGCTCGTCACGTTCGCGTGCATCCAGACCGAGCGCCGGTCGGCCGCCCGCGGCGGCGTCGGCTGCGTGATGGGGTCCAAGAAGGTCAAGGGCATCGCGGCCTTCGGCGCCGGGAAGGTGAAGCTGTTCGACCAGGACCGCTTCGACCAGATGATGAAGGACCACATCAAGACGAACTTCAAGGGCACGTACTACAACCGGTTCCATCACCTGGGCACGACGGCCGGGATCGCGCACAAGCACGCGATCGGCATCCATCCGGTCAAGAATTTCCAGCGCGGGTTCTTCGAGGGCATCTCGCCGCTCCTCGTGCCCGGCATCGACGCCAGCGGCTACAAGGTGAAGGAATCCGGCTGCTGGAACTGCTACATGCAGTGCGGGTCGGTGTTCGACGTGCCGGACGGCACGTTCAAAGGCAGGGGCTACGAGAACCCCGAGTACGAGACCATGTGGTCGTTCGGCGCGCACTGCCTGAACGCGGACTTCGCCGGGCTGCTCGCGGCCAACAGGATCTGCGACGACTTCGGCGTCGACAGCATCACGGCCGGGAACGCCGTGGGCTTCCTGATGGAGTGCTACGACCGCGGCTACATCACGAAGGACGACCTGAACGGCGTCGAACTCACGTGGGGCAACGTCGAGGCGATGGTCGAGGTGACGCGGCAGATCGTCACGCGAGGCAGCCGGGCCGGGAACTGGGTCGCGGACGGGGGCGTGCGCAATGCGGCCCGCGTCATCGGGCGCGACTCCGCCGACTTCGCCATGCACATCAAGGGCCTGGAGTTCGCCGCCTACGATCCGCGCGGCCTGCAGGCCTTCGGCGTCGGCCAGGCGACCAGCAACATGGGCGCCCATCACCAGATCTGCTACCCCGTGCAGGAGCTCTTCGGGTTCCCCGAGCAGGTCGATCGCTTCTCGACCGAGGACAAGGGGCGGCATGCGGTATGGTCGAACCGCTACATCATGATCTTCGACTGCGCCGTGGCGTGCGGCTTCCCGAACGCGTTCACCGAGTCGCGCCTGGATTTCGACTCGTTCCCCGAGTGGCTGTACTGCGCGACCGGGCTGGAGGCCTTCCACACGAAAGCCAGCCTCGATGCGATCTACGACCGCATCTGGACCGTGGAGCGCGCGTTCAACATGCGCAACGGGTTCACGGCCGCCGACGACACGATGCCGAAGCGGATGCTCGAAGAGGGCATGGCCGACGGCAAGTCGTCGGGCCACGTCTGGCACCGGCAGCCGCTGCTCGAGGACTACTACCGCGCGCGGCGGTGGGACCCGACGACCGGCGTGCCCTCGCGCGCGCTGCTGCACGATCTGGATCTGGACGGCATCGCGGCCGACCTCGCCCACGACGGTATTCTGCAGGATTGAGACCCGCCCGATTGCTATTGGAGACCCGTATGCGACGCCCGATATTCATCGTCCTGATCGCGCTTTCGGTGAACCTGGCCGCCGCCCGGCAGGCGCCGCAGACGCGGCCCGTGGATCCTCTCGCGCCCCGCACGAGCGCCGACTCGGCGGCGACGGGCCCGCTGCACACCGTCACCGTCTGCACGAACGAGCTCGCCGCCTGGCTGAAGCTCTACCGTGACGGGCTGGGGCTGCAGGTTCGCGGGCCGGTCTCGCTCGGCGACGAGGTGCGCCGCACGCTCAATGGCCTGTGGGGCATGTCACCGGCCGAGCGCTGGACGCTCTACCTGCTGGACCGGCCGGCAGCGAGCGGCGCCGTACAGATCCGCCTGCTCGTGTTCGACGCCCCGGGCCCGGCCATCCGGCAGACGTGGGATCCGCGGGAACCGGCGCCCTTCACGCTGGGCTTCCCCACCAGCAATCTGCCGCCGCTCGACGCGAAGCTCCGCGAGTTGGGGTTTACGTCCCTGGCCCGCATGGAGCAGTCGCAGATCCCCAGGCCGGATGGTACGAAGTACGGCATGCGGGAATCCGTGTTCAAAGGGCCTGACAAGGTGCACGTCGTGGGCGTGTCGCGCCTCGACGACATGCCGCAACTCGGCCCGGTCGATCCGGCAACGGGACACGGCGGGCCTGCGTATTCAGCGCAGGTCATCGTGAACTCGGACTCGGTGATCGCGTTCTACACCGACGTGCTCGGCATGGAGCTGCGGAGCGACCGGGAATGGAAGAGCGGAGCTACCAGCGCCATCGGCGTGCCTGAGGGCACGGCCTTCAGGCTGGCACTCGTCTACGCCAAGGGCGCGTCGACTGGACAGCTGCTGTT
>JAPKZP010000445.1 GCA_026393735.1 Acidobacteriota bacterium | reverse complement strand
GGCACCTCATCAGCCAGGGCAACGGCACGTCGCGCGGCCCTGACGGGAAGGCCCGTTGGACGTCGGGCGGCGCCATGGACGAGATCTACCTCGTGGGCGGGCCGCTGCAGGTCTTCACGGACGCAGCCGGCAGCGTGGAGACGCTCGTGTACCTCCACGAGCGCGACACGTCGACCGCGGGCAAGTACCTCGCCGCGACGGCGCAGTATCTCGAGATGTACCGGACGCTCATCGGCCCGTACCCGTACGGCAAGTTCGCGCTCGTCGAGAACTTCTGGGAAACCGGCTACGGCATGCCGACCTTCACGCTGCTCGGGCCCCAGATCATCCGGTTCCCGTTCATCATCAACTCGTCGTACCCGCACGAGATTCTCCACAACTGGTGGGGCAACTCGGTGTTCGTCGACTACGCGGCAGGCAACTGGTGCGAAGGCCTGACAGCGTACATGGCCGACCACCTGATCGCCGAGCAGCGCGGTGCCGGCGACGAGTACCGGCGCTCGACGCTGCAGAAGTACCGCGACTACGTGAAGACGGGACGGGACTTTCCCCTCGCGCAGTTCCGCGGCCGGTCCAGCGCCGCGACCGAAGCGGTGGGATACGGCAAGGCCCTGATGGGCTATCACATGGTGCGCCGCTTCATCGGCGATGACGCCTTCCGCAAGACCGTGTCGGCCTTCTACCGCGACTTCACGGGCAGGCGCGCGACGTTCCGCGACTTCCAGAAGACGGCCGAGGCCGCCAGCAGCAAACCGCTCGGATGGATCTTCGACGATCTGATCGCCCGCACGGGCGCCCCGGTGCTCGAGGTGAAGGCCGGTCCGGCCAGCGTCCGCCAGGACGGCGCGACGTTCATCGTCGACGGGCTTCTGCGCCAGGTACAGGGTGGCGCGCCGTTCATCGTCCAGGTCCCCGTCGTCGTCCAGACCGCGCGCGGCCTCGCGACGACGATGGTCCGGATGGAGAGGAACGAGCAGCCATTCAGCATCACGACGGATGCGCGGCCGATGGATCTTTCAGTGGACCCGCGCTTCGACGTGTTCCGGCGGCTGGACCCGCGCGAGACCCCGCCGTCGATTGGACAGATCTTCGGTGAGCCGGCCATCCTCGCCGTACTGCCGTCGGACGAAGGCGCCGCCGCGATCGAGGGATACCGGGGCCTCGTGAAAGGCTGGCAGAGCGACGCGCACGCCATTACGGTGACACTCGACAGCGAGGTGGCGAGCCTTCCGGCCGACCGGGCGGTGCGGATCATGGGCCGCAGGAACCGGCTCCTCCCGACGCTGTTCGCCGCCAGGCCCGGGATGGTGCTCGCGGCGCAGCAGGTTGAGTTCGACGGCGAGAAGATGGGGATCGGCGGCCATACGTTCGTGGCCACGCTCCGCCATCCAGGCAACGTCGAGAAGGCCATCGGCTGGATTGCCGCGGATCATGTCGCCGCGATGCCGGGGTTGGGCCGCAAGCTACCCCACTACGGCAAGTACTCGTATCTCGCCTTCGAGGGCGACGAGCCGGTGAACACCGTCAAGGGCCAGTGGCAGAACTCCGACTCGCCGCTGCACGTGGATCTTCGGCCGGACGCGCAGCGGACGGGCAAGCTGGCGCCGCTGCCGCCCGACACGCGGAAGGCGCTCGCCGATCTGCCCCCAGTCTTCTCGCAGCAGGCGCTGCGCGAACACGTGGAATACCTCGCGTCGCCGGATCTCAAGGGCCGAGGGTTGGGCGGCGAGGGCCTCGAGGCTGCCACGAAGTACGTGGCCGACAAGTTCAAGGCGTACGGGCTGATGCCCGGCGGCGACGCCGGCACGTACTTCCAGAAGTTCTCCGTGGCGACGGGTGAAGACGGCCAGCCGCACGAGGTCGCCAACGTCATCGGGATCCTCCCCGGCACAAACAAGGCTTTCAACGACCAGAGCGCGATCCTGGCCGCGCACGTCGATCACCTGGGCCTGGGCTGGCCCGACGTCCGCAAGGGCGAAGAGGGCGAGCCGCACCCGGGCGCCGACGACAACGCCAGCGGCGTGGCCGTCATGCTCGAGCTGGCGCGATCGCTGGCGTCGGGCGAGAAACCGCCCCGCACGATCGTCTTCATCGCGTTTACGGGCGAAGAAGCCGGGCGGCTCGGATCGAAGTACTACGTCGAGCATCCGGTCCGGCCGCTGACGAACGTCGAAGGCATGATCAACCTCGACACCGTCGGCCGGCTCGGCGCGCAGAAGCTGACCGCTCTCGGAACCGGAACGGCCACCGAGTGGCAGCACATCTGCCGCGGCGCGTCCTTTGTGACGGGCGTCGAGAGCCGCAGCGTCCCCGATTCGATTGAGTCAGCCGACCAGGTCAGCTTCATCGAGAAGGGCGTGCCCGCGGTGCAGATCTTCACCGCGGCCCACGCCGACTACCATCGCATCACGGACACGCCGGACAAGATTGACGTGCCGGGACTGGTGAAGGTCGCGATGTGGGTCAAGGAGGGTAT
>JAPKZP010000820.1 GCA_026393735.1 Acidobacteriota bacterium | reverse complement strand
GGTTGGACGTGCTGCGGGGTCGAGCCCCGTGGCGACGGGGGCGGCCGGGGCTGCGGCCGGGGCGGTCACGGTGTCCATGGGTGGGTCCTCGGGTACGTCGCCGGCCGGGCCGCGTCAATCGGGCGGGCTGCGGCGGACCTGGGCCGAGTATATCTGGCGCGGGTCGGGCCCCGGGTGGACCGAAGGTCGTGTCGGCGGCGGGAGCGCGGGCCGGGCCAAGAGCGTCGGGCACGGCCGGCGCCCCCGACTATCTGGCGTCGGCCTCGAGCCAGATGATCCGCCCCGCGAGGGGGTCATCGGCCGGGTTGGTGGCCAGCAGCGCGCTGAGGGACTCCGCCAGTTGCCCGACGTGTCGATCGTCTCGGGAGAACCACCTATGGTGGATCAACACGAGCCCCGGATGAGGCCTCCCGATCGCGGCGTCCTGCAACGCCAGCCGCACGAAGTCGCCCACGTCCTGCGTCACGATCATGCGGCGTTCCGTGCGCGCCGCCGCCCACAGCTTCTCGTCCGTCGAACCATGAAGGTCAGGGCGCTCGACCACCGAGACGACATCGTGTCCATGGAGGCGCAACTGGACAGCGATCCGCGGGGGGAGATGCTCGTCCAGAAGAAGCCTCACGCGAGGTGTTCGCGTTGGCGTTCGTACAGCGCGAGTTCGCGGTCGGCCACCTCCCGGTTGGCGGCGCTCCACGCGTCGATTTCTTCGGGGTAGGCCGCGTAGTACCGCATCGCTGTGGCAACCAGGTGCCGGGCGAGCCCGAGGTACTCGGCCGCATCCTGGACGCTGCCGGCGTTGTCGGAGACCGTCTCCACGACTTCCCAGACGTGGAGGCCCGAGGCCGCGAGCCCCGGGCGGCGCCCCGCCGGCCCGTCGCGAAACACGATCCCGGGGTGCCACGTCCTGGGCGAGTCGGAAGCTTCGTACCTCGCGGAGGGCGCGCTTCGGCGCCGGTCGTTCGCTCATGTATGACACTGGAACACAGGCCACAGGATGCGTGGCGTGGCCCGGGTGTCGCCGGCCAGCGACTTTGTCCGCTAGGCGGCCAGCGATTCTGTCATCGGCGGGGGCCCCGGTAGCGGCGCCAGGGATGGTCAGAACGCGGCCGATGGACGACGTCGCGGGATGGCTCCGGGGCCGGGGACTTGTCGGCGTCGAGCAGTTCCGTAATCTCCGGCGGCAGGTCGCGGTCCGACGGCGGCGTGAGCCGCCGAGCCCGGAGCTGTCCGGTGTCCGGCGGCGCTGGCCGGACCGGGACGCACAGCCCGTCGTGGTCGACCCACAGGCTGCCATCGAGGCGCTCCTGGAGCATGACCGAGCGCCCGGCCCAGCTGCGTCCGTCGCCCCGGCGCGGCAGGGCAAGGTCGCCGTCCGGCCAGCTGACCGTGGCATCGCGGCTGACCCGGCGTGAATAGTGGAAGCAGAAGACCGCCTCGGAGCTCAGGCCGTCGGGCCACGGCCGCCAGGCGGGCTCGGGGTCGGCGGGGGCGACCGAGAACCGCATGTTGTGGCGGAGCAGGAAGCCAGGCAGGAAGGCGTTGGCGGCCTCGATCGTGGTGATCCCCTCCAGGTGCAGCTCGGTGACGAGCCGGTCCTGGAGCGTCCCCCACAGGCGCTCGACGCGGCCCTTGGCCTCCGCCGAGTGGGCCCCGATCCAGCCGATCCCGGCCTCGTCGAGGGCGCGTCCGACCTGGGTGCGACTGCACTGCCCGCTGAGCTGCTCGGCCAGGGTCGGGGCCCGGTTGCGCTCGACGATGAAGATCCCGTGGCGATCGGAGTAGACGGCACCCGGCAGCCCGAACTGCTCGGCCGTCTGGGTCAGCATCGTGAAGTAGCCGGCGGCATCCTCCGCGGCGCGGAACGTCCCGCCGGTCACCCCGCTTGTCGCGTCGTCGATCGCGCCCACCAGCGTCGCATACGGAAGGTCGGGTCCGAACCAGCGATGGCGGCTGCCATCGGTCTGGAGGAGCATGCCCGCGCGGGCCATCCGCTCCCGCCGGCTGCGGTGGCGTGGCGAGCGCCGGGTGTGGACCGGGTGGACGCCGCCCAGAGCGAGGATCCGGCGGAGGGTCCGCTCGGCGATGATGATCCCCTCGCGCTCGGCGAGCAGCTCGGCCAGGTGGGCGTGGTTCACCCCGACGTAGGTCGTCGTGGCCAGGTCGACCACGCGACGCCGGAGCTGGTCGTCGATCCGGTTGGCGGGCGGCCGGCCCCGGTTGCCGTGGACGAGGCCCGCCGAACCGTCGGCGTGACGGGCGATCAGGCGGACGACCTGACGGGTCGACAGCTCCAGGATCTTCGCCGCCTGGTCGAGCGTCAGGCTGCCGGCGACGAGATGGTCGAGAACGTAGGCGCGGTGCTGACTCCGCGCGTCGAGCTGGGTCTGTCTGTCCTTGGGTTCCATGCACCCGAGGGTGACAAAGTCGCTGGCCGCTTAGCCCGGACAGAATCGCTGGCCGTTGACACTGGCCAGTCGGGGTAGTTGACATCGCTTCCCGTCGGATGGATAGTATGAAGGAGGCCGGTAGTAGTCCCTGATCAGGGACTGCGACCCGGCTCTTTCATTTCTCGCGGCTATCTAGAAGGCGCGTGGGCCCGGCGGGTTGTCGTAGTAGCGATCCGGCATCGTGTAGAGGCCGTAGTACGTCTCGCCGTTGACATCGAAGTCC
>JAPKZP010000020.1 GCA_026393735.1 Acidobacteriota bacterium | reverse complement strand
ATGAACCCGCCGTCCGACGAGTTCGTGAACGAGATGGCGGCGCTCTACCTCCGCAACGACTACAGCATGCGGCTGCTGATGGGACGCATCCTCTCGTCGCCCGAGTTCCGCGACGAAGGAAACTTCTTCACAAAGTACTCCTGGCCGGCCGAGTTCATCGCGCGGGCGCTGAAAGAGGTCGGGTGGACGGGGTTCTCGGTGAACGACGCCATCACGCCGATGCTGAACATGGGCCAGGTGCTGTTCGAGCCGCCCGACGTCGCGGGATGGGAGCAGGGGCCTGGCTGGATCTCCACGGGCGGCATGCTCGCGCGGATGAACTTCGCGGCGGCGCTCGCGAAGGTCCAGGCCACGGCGCTGGCCACGTGGGCCAAACCGATCAGCAGGACGGCAGACGCCGTGCTCTCGGGATTCGTCGAGCGCCTGGCCCCGTCGCCCTTCGACAATGCGGCGTACAACGACCTGCGGTCGTACCTGCTGGCCAGCGGCGCGTGGACGGGGTCGGACGCCCAGCTCCGGACGAAGGCGCCAGGGCTCGTGCACCTCATCGTCGGCTCCGCAGAGTACGTTTTTGTGTGAGACAGTTCCACATCCTGCGTGAGGCCGCCCGCCTCGTGCGGCGAGAACGGGCGATGACACCGGGAGTCTCGAGGGTCCCCCCATGGCGATGACGCGACGCGATTTCATTCGGAACGGCGTGGGCGCATTCACGGTCGGCCTGGCCGCGCCGGCGTTCCTCTCGGATCTGGCCCGAGCCCAGAGCGCCTCGAGCCGTGCGCTCGTGGTGCTGTACCTCGGCGGCGGCAACGACGCGCTGAGCATGCTGATCCCGTACGCCGATCCGTTCTATTACAGCCGGCGCCCCACGATCGCCGTGCCGGCGGGCGACGTTTTGCAGATCGGAACAGACAGCAGCCGGGTCCAGCTCGGCCTGCACACGAAGATGGCCGGATTCCGATCAATCTTCGACCAGGGCCGGCTGGGGATCATCCAGCGGGCGGGGTACGAGAACTCGAGCCGTTCGCACTTCCTGAGCCAGGATATCTGGGGCTCGGCGAACCCGGCGAACCCCCAGACGCTGGGCTGGCTGGGCCGGTATCTCGACACGCTGCCGGCACCCGTGAACCCGCTCGTGGCGTGGGACGCGCTGCGCGAGATCCCGCGGGCCCTCTTCAGTGACAGGGTACCGGTGCCGGCGATTTCGGCCGCGTCGGCGTACGTGTTCGCGAGCCCGAACACCGGCACCGAGGCCGCGCTCGAGCGGACGTACGCGCAGCGCATCGCGTCGCACGTGCCGATCGACCGGCCGCACCTGGCCTTCGTGAACGGCAACATCGATTCGGCGATGAACACGCTCGACAAGGTCGCGCTCGTGACGAAGTACCAGCCGAGCCTCACCTACCCCACGACCGGCACCGGCCAGACGCTGCAGACCGTGGCGGGAGCGCTCGCGAAAGGCGTGGGCACCAGGATCTTCTGGGTGCAGCTCGGCGGGTTCGATACCCACGCGTCGCAGGTCGGCACCAACGGCACGTACCCGCGACTGATGACGGAGTTGAACGACGCCGTGTTCGCGTTCTACAACGACCTCAGGAGCCAGGGGCTGCTCGACCAGGTGCTGCTCGTGTCGTTCTCGGAGTTCGGCCGACGCGCGTACGAGAACGGCAGCGTCGGGTGCGACCACGGCGCCGCGGGGTTGATGTTCACCCTGGGGGGCCAGGTGAAGGGCGGACTGTACGGCACGGCCGCGTCGCTCAACCCGGATCCCAGGAACCCGACGCTCGAGAACAGCGGAGGCGATGTCCACTACGAGACGGACTTCCGGTCGGTCTACGCCCGCATCATCGACGGCTGGCTGGGCGGCAATTCCCTGACACTCCTGGGCGGCGACTTCCGGAAGAACGGGCTCTCGTTCGTGTGACGTGCTGGTGCTAGACTGATTGCGGTCTCACAACCTGCGTGGGCGACGTGTTTCGGGCCTTGAGAATGGGTTGTGAAACCGCGTGCCTGCTCCAAATCCGAGCGCCGAGTGCCGAATCCCGAACTCCGATTCCCGTGTTCTTGCCATGCCATCGATCAAGCGACACAAGTTCAAGCTCACCGACGAGCAACTCCTCGAGATGCTCTACTGGCTCAAGCTCATCCGCGCCTTCGACGAGCGGCTGAGCATCCTGGTGCGCCAGGGCCGCGTGCGCAGCGGCGTCTACTCCAGCATCGGCCAGGAGGCGATCGTCGTCGGCACCTGTTTCGGTCTGCACAAGGAGGATTACATCTGCCCGCTGCACCGCGACCTGGGCACGTTCCTGATGAAGGGCGTGAGCCCGGGCGTGATGATGGCGCAGATGTACGCGAAGGCGACCGGGCTGTCGAAGGGGCGCGATTCCGCGCTGCACAGCGGCGTGTCCGAGTTGGGCATCTTCGGGAACACAAGCATGCTGGGCGCGAACACGCCCGTCGCCGCCGGTCTGGCGCTGACCTACAAGCTCGAAGGCCGCGACAACGTCGTCATCGCGTACTTCGGTGAAGGCGCGTCGAACACGGGCGACGTGCACGAGGCGATGAACTTCGCCGGCACGCACAAGCTGCCGGTGGTGTTCGTGTGCGAGAACAACGTCTACTCGTACTCGGTGCCGATCGAGAAATCGATGGCGATTGAGGACGTGGCGGACCGCGCCGAAGGCTACGGCTTCGATGGCGTGGCCATCAACGGCAACGACGTGCTGGCCGTCTACCAAGCCACGCAGGGCGCGATTGCCCGCGCGCGCGCCGGCGACGGCCCCACGCTGATCGAGTGCAAGACGTACCGGTGGCACGGCCACTCCGAGCACGACCCGGCGTTCTACCGCACGGACGAAGAACTGGCGATGTGGAAGAGCCGCGACCCGCTGCCCACGTTCACCACCTACCTGCGGTCGCGCGAAGTGCTCGACGACACGAAACTGCTCGAGATCGAGACGCGCGTGCGCCAGGAGATCGATGCGGCCGTGACGTTCGCGGAGGACAGCCCCCACCCGGAACCGGGTGAAGCGGTGACGGACCTGTATGCGTGAAATCATCTACCTGGAAGCGATTCGGGAAGCCCTGCGCGAGGAAATGGCGCGCGATCCGAAGGTGTTCGTGCTGGGCGAGGATGTCGGCGCCTACGGAGGCGCGTTCGGCATCACGAAGGGACTCCAGGAGGAGTTCGGTGAATACCGATCGCTCGACATGCCGATCTCGGAGTCGTGCATCATCGGGGTGAGCGTGGGCGCCTCGCTGCGCGGCTATCGGCCCGTCGCCGAGATGCAGTTCGGCGACTTCATCACGTGCGGCTTCGACCAGATCGTCAACCAGGCGGCCACGCTGCGCTACCGTTACGGCGGCCGCGCGTCGTGCCCGATCGTGGTGCGCGCGCCCGTGGGCGGCAACGTGGCCGGCGGACTCTATCACTCGCAGAACCCGGAGTCGTGGTTCGTGCACCGGCCGGGACTTAAGGTCGTCGCGCCGTCGACGGCGTGGGACGCGAAGGGCCTGCTGAAGGCGGCCATCCGCGACGACAACCCGGTGATCTACCTCGAGCACAAGTATCTCTATCGGCGCGCGAAGGGCCCGGTGCCCGAGGGCGACGAGATCGTGCCGATCGGGAAGGCCGCGGTCCGGCGCGAGGGCGGCCAGGTCACGCTGGTGACGTACGGCGCCATGGTGATCGCGTCGCTCGAAGCGGCAGACCGGCTGGCGAAGGAAGGCGTCGACGTCGAGGTGATCGACCTCCGGACGCTGTCGCCGTGGGACAAGGAGGCGGTATTCGCGTCGCTCGAGAAGACCAACCGGCTGCTGGTGGTGCACGAGGACGTGAAGACGCTCGGCCTCGGCGCTGAGATCTCGGCTGTCGTCATGGAGGAGCGATTCGAGTCGCTCGACGCACCCGTGATGCGGGTGACCTATCCCGACGCGCACTGCCCGTTCTCGGCCGTGCTCGAGCAGCACAACCTGCCGAACGCCGACAAGATCGTGGAGGCCGTGCAGGCGCTGGCGCGGTACTAGCGCAATAGGTTCTCGAGCGCCGGTTCGATCGTGTCGAAGGCGAACCGGAACCCGCCTGCCGTGGCTCGAGCGGGAAGCACCCGTTGGCTGTGCAGGAGCAGCGGGCCGGCCATTTCTCCCAACATCATCTTCAGGACGAATGCCGGCACCGGCATGATGGCCGGGCGGTGGAGGACGCGGCCGAGCGTCCGTGCGAACTCCGCGTTGGTGACCGGGTGTGGTGCCGTCGCGTTGACGGGGCCGTTCACGTCCGGCGCGTCGATCACCCACTGCACCAGCGACACCCAGTCGTCGCGGTGAATCCACGACATGTACTGACGGCCCGATCCAAACGGACCGCCCGTGAAGAGCCTGAAGGGCGGGAGCATCTTCGCGAGGGCGCCTTCGCGCGGGTCGAGGACGATACCGGTGCGGAGGGCGACGAGGCGCGTGGGATGGCCAAGGCTCAACCGCGCGTGTTGTTCCCATTCATAGGTCAATTCTGCGAGGAAATCCTTGGCGCCCGATGACGACTCGGTGAGGTACTCGCCGGGGCGGTCGCCGTAGTAGCCGATGGCGGACGCGCTGATGAAGACCGTTGGCGCCGGCGTGGCCTGCTCGATGAAGCGGACGAGGGAGCGGGTGGGCCGGATGCGGCTGGCGATCAGTTCGGCCTTGCGCGGCAGCGACCACCGATGGGTGCCAATGGACGCGCCGGCGAGGTTGATGACGATGTCGGCGCCCTGGCAGGCGGGGGTCCAGTCGCCGATCTGGCCGTCTGGGTTCCAGGTGATGTGTTGGACGGGGGAGGGGGGGGAGTTGGTGTCCGGGGTGACGGTGTGGCGCGTGAGGATCTGGACGTGGTGTCCGCAGGAGACGAGGGCGGCGGAGAGGGATTGTCCGAGGAAACCCGATCCGCCGGCGATGACGGCGCGCATGGGGGAAGGATACAGGGAATCTGGCCGCCGTGTGGGCCCATCGGGTTGGCGAGGAGCTTGACAATGGCCAGAATCGGAGTATATTAACTGGTTAGTTAAACTAACTAGTTGGTTAAAACCATGGCGAAACGCAAACGACGGCCTCGACGCGCCCCCAATACCCCGCCCCTTGACTCCCGCACCCGCATCCTCGCCGCCGCCACAGCCGAGTTCGCCCTCCGCGGCTTCGCCGCCACCACCGTCGACCGTATCGCCGCACACGCCCGCCTCAACAAGGCGATGATCTACTACCACTTCTCCAGCAAACAACACCTCTACCAGATCGTCCTCCGAACCCTCTTCACCTCCGTCGGCGACGTCCTCGTCCAGATCGCCCATTCCCCCCTCGCCCCAGACCAGAAACTCGACCACTTCGTCGCCACCTTCGTCACCGAAGGCACCGCCCGCCACCAACTCGCCCCCATCATCCTCCGCGAAATCGCCGAAGGCGGGCGCCGACTCGACGAGGAAACCTTCACCCTCATGGCACACATCGTCCGCGTCATGGGCGGCATCGTCGATGAAGGCCGCGCGTCCGGCCAGTTCGAGCCCGTCGACCCGATCCTCCTCTACCTGACCACCGTCTGGCCCATCATCGTCTACCTGGCGACGAGCCCCATCCGAAGCGCCCTCGCCCGGATCGGCCATTTCGACGTGGCCAGGCTCGACGCCCCGCGCTTCATCGAACACCTGCAGCACATCAATCGCCGCGCCCTCATGCCGTGCACAGCCAACGCCCCGAGTCCGACCGGAGTCTCGTCATGAACCACCACCGTCCGTTCCGGCTCTCTCTCTCCGCCACCTTCGCCGCCGTCCAGATCGCGATCCTTCTGTCGCCCGGCTGCCGCAACACCGCGCCCACCGACCGCGTTCGTGTCTCCGGCTACGTCGAAGCCACCGAGGTCCAGGTCGCGCCAGAAGTCGGAGGCCGCCTCCTCACGCTCGCCGTCGCCGAGGGCGACCGCGTCAAGCCAGGCGACCTCATCGCCCAGCTCGACACGGCCGACATCACGCTCGCCCTGACGCGCGCCGGCGCTGAACGCAGCGGCGCGGACGCCCAACTCCGCCTCCTTCTCGCCGGCGCCCGCAGCGAAGACATCCGCCAGGCAGAGGCACAGCGCGCCGCGGCCGACGCCGACCTCGCGGCCGCGAAACAGGAGCACGCCTCGGCCGAGCGCGACCTCCAGCGATTCGACGCGCTCATCGCCGCCAACTCGGGCGCGCAAAAACAGCGCGACGATGCCGCAACCAGAAGAGACGTGGCGAAAGACCGTGTGCGCGCAGGGGAACAGCGTGTGATTGCCGCGGCCGAGGCCGTCGCCAGGCTCAAGGCCGGCGCACGCAAGGAAGAAATCGACGGCGCACGGGCACGGCTCGCCGGCGTGGACGCCCAGATCGCAACCCTCCAGAAGTCACTGAAAGACGCGACGGTCTTCTCGCCGGCGGCCGGCCTCGTCACCCAGAAGCTCGCCGACCAGGGTGAGCTCATCGCGCCCCGCACGCCCATCGTCGTCGTCGCCGATCTCGACGCTCCGTGGGCAAACGTCTACGTCGACGAACCGTTCATCCCTCGCGTGTCGCTCGGCCAGGACGCCACCCTCTTCACGGACGCCGGCGGACCAGGCATCGCAGGCAAGGTGACCTTCATCTCCCCCAAGGCCGAGTTCACGCCGCGCAACGTCCAGACGGCCGAAGAACGTTCGAAGCTGGTGTTCCGCGTCAAGGTGTCCGTCGACAACCGGAACGGCGTGCTGAAACAGGGCATGCCCGTCGAGGCGGAGATTCTCTTCAAGAAGTAGCAGGCAGGCATGACGACCGCGCTTCAACTCGATCGCGTCACAAAGACATTTGGCGCCACGACGGCCGTCAACGACGCGTCCTACTCGGTCAACCGGGGCGAGATGTTCGGCCTCATCGGGCCCGACGGCGCAGGAAAGACGACGACCATCCGGCTGCTGTGCGGCCTGCTGAAGGCCGACAGCGGCAAGGTGCAGGTGCTCGGGAGCGACCCGTTCAGGCAGCACTTCGCGATCACGCGCCAGGTCGGGTACTTCTCACAGAAGTTCAGCCTCTACGGCGACCTGACCATCGACGAGAACATCGCGTTCTTCGCCGACATCCACGGCGTGACGCGGTATCACGAGCGCCGGAACCGGCTGCTCGAGATGATGCAGTTGACGCCGTTCCGGGATCGCCTGGCCGACCGCCTGTCGGGCGGCATGAAACAGAAGCTTGCGCTGGCGTGCACGCTCGTGCACGAACCCGCCGTGGTGATGCTCGACGAGCCGACCACCGGCGTCGATCCCGTATCGCGCCGCGAGTTCTGGCGGCTGCTGTCGGAGTTTCTGTCCCAGGGCATCACCATCTTCATGGCGACGCCCTACCTCGACGAAGCGGAGCGCTGCTCGCGCATAGCCCTACTGAGCGACGGCCACGTCCTCGACGTCGACCAGCCCACGCGCATGCGGGCGGCCTTCGCCGACGACATCGTCGAAGTCATCGCGGAGCCCCAGGCGATGGTCGAACAGCTTGTGCGCCGGGCGCCGTACATCTCGGACGTGCAGTTGTTCGGCGAACGGCTGCACCTGCGCGTGCCGCGCGGGGGCGCCGCACGTGCGCTCCAGGATCTCTCGGCCGCGTTCACGCAGGCGAACGTCCACGTGACCAGCCTGCGGGTCGTCCCCGCTTCCCTCGAAGACGTATTCATCGATCGCGTCGTCACGACGCGTGGGACAGGTGTTGTATGAAACACGCGCTCCTGCGTCAGACAGCCGTCCTCTCGCTGATTGCGGCGGGCGGACTCGCGGGCCCGTCGCCGGTGTCGGCCCAGGGACCGGCAGCCGCCGGCACGCCGCCCACCACGATCCACCTCACGTTGCCGCAGACGATTGACCTCGCCCTGCAGACCAGTCACCGCGTCGGTGAGATCGAGGCGCGGCAGGAAGCGGCCACGGCCGCGGTGGCGTCCCGGTCCGCCGCCGACATGCCGTTCATCAGCCTGCTTGCCGGGTACACGAGGACCAACCACGTCGAGGAATTCGGCATCCCGGCAGCCCCGGGCTCGCCGCCAAAGATCATCTACCCGGACGTGCCGGACAACTGGCGCAGCCGTGTCGACATGCAATGGCCGATCTGCACGTTCGGCCGGGTCGCGTCGCTCGAGCGAGCGGCGAAAGCCGAACAGGCCGCGGCCGGCAAGGACGTGTCCACGGTGAAGGCCGACATGCGGCTGGAGGCCGCGCGGGCGTTCTGGGCGCTCATCACCGCGAACGAGGCCGTGCGGGTCGTCGACGAAGCGATGAAGCTCGTGGACGCCCACCTCCGGGACGTGAACAACATGCGAGACGTCGGGCTCGTCGCGCCGAACGACGTGCTGAGCGTCGAGGCGCAGCGTTCGCGCGAGCAGGTGCTGCTCATCGAGGCTCGAAACGCCCGGGACGTGGCGGAGGCGGATCTTCGTCGCGTCACCGGGCTGCCCGCCGAGACGGCGGTCGTGCTCGAAGCCACCATCGACGGGCCGATCGCCGACGCGCCGACGTTCGACCAGCTCTTCGCGGAGGCGCAGGCCAATCGATCGGAGCGCCAGGCGCTCGAGAACCGGGCCACCGGTCTCGGCGAGCGCCGCGCCGCAGTCGCGGCGGGCCTGCACCCCATCATCACGCTCGGCGCGGGCTTCGACTACGCGAAGCCGAATCCCCGGATCTTCCCCCGCGAAGACGCGTGGAAAGACTCGTGGGACGTCGGCGTCAACGTGGCGTGGCCCCTCTGGGACGGCGGCCGCGTGAAGGCCGACGTGGCCGAGGTGTCGGCCAACAGGCGAGCGATCGAACAGCGCCTGGCCGAGTTCGACTCGTACCTGGCGTTCGACGTCCGTCAACGGCGCCTCGATCTCGAGGCCGCCCGCGCGTCGATCGCGGCGGCCACCGACGAAGTGGCGGCCGCCACGGAGGCCAGGCGCGTTGTCAGCGAACGGTTCAAGGCAGGGCTCGTCACGAACACCGAAGTGCTCGACGCGCAGCAGGCGATGCTGTTTGCGCAACTCGATCGCACCCGCGCCCTGGCGGCGGCGCGTCTGTCGCAGGCGCGGCTCGACAGGGTGGTCGGGCGGTAGGGGCCGCTTCACCGAAGGCCAGACAGGAACCTGATATGCCAGCCGTCACCGTCCGCGACCTGACCCGGCGCTTCGGGCCGTTCCTCGCCGTCGATCACGTATCGTTCGACGTCGAACAGGGCGAGATCTTCGGCTTCCTCGGCAGCAACGGCGCGGGGAAGTCGACCACGATCCGCATGCTGTGCGGGCTGCTGAAACCATCGTCCGGCACGGCAACGGTGGGCGGCATCGACGTCGGCCGCGACCCCGAAGGCGTGAAGCGGCGCATCGGCTACATGTCGCAGCGCTTTTCACTCTACGAACTGCTGACGGTCGAGGAGAACATCACCTTCTTCGGCGGCCTCTACGGCCTCGACGATCGGACGCTCGCCGAGCGCCGGGCCTTCGCCCTCGACATGGCCGGCCTCAAGGGCCGCGAGCGCACGCTCACCCGCGACCTCGCGGGCGGCTGGCGCCAGCGCCTCGCGCTCGGCTGCGCGATCCTGCACGAGCCGCGCATTCTCTTTCTCGACGAGCCCACGGGCGGCGTCGACCCGGTCTCGCGACGCCAGTTCTGGCTGCTCATCAACCGGCTCTCGGAGAGCGGCGTCACCGTCTTCGTGACGACGCACTACCTTGACGAAGCGGAGCACTGTCATCGCCTCGCGCTCATGCACTCGGGCCGCATCGCGGCGCTCGGCACGGTCAGCGAACTCAAGAACGTGTTCGCCAAGCGGGCGGTCGTCGAAGTGCGCACCGCGTCCCCGATGGAGGCGGTGCGCGCCCTCGACGACTTGCCGTCGGTCGAGAAGACGAGCCTGTTCGGCACGGCGCTGCACGTGTGGCTGCGGCCCGGCCAGCGCGCCACGGAGCCTCTGCGCGAACGGCTCGACGGGCTCGGCATCCATGCCGAGTCGCTCGAGTTCGTGCAGCCGTCGCTCGAGGACGTGTTCATGGACGTGGTGGAACGTGCGGGAGGGACCGCGGCATGAGAAAAGCCCTGGCCGTCGGCCGCAAGGAGTTCTGGCAGATCGTGCGCGACCGGCGCACACTGCTGATCCTCCTGTTCGTGCCGGCGTTCTTCCTGATGCTCTACGGCTACGCCCTCAACTTCGACATCCGCCACGTGCGCCTCGCGGTCATGGACCGCGAGCACAACGCCGACAGCCGCGACCTCCTGGCGTCCTTCGTCAACTCGACGTACTTCGACATCGTGGCGACGCCGACCTCGATGGCCGAGATCGAGCGGATGATGAACACCGGCGAGATCCGGGCGGCGCTCGTGATTCCCGAGGGCATGAGCCGCGACCTGCGCACGGGCCACACGGCGTACGTGCAGGTGCTGATCAACGGCGACAACGCGAACACGGCCACGACCGTCTACGGCTACGCCCAGGCCATCGTGCGTGGCGTGTCGGCGCAGCTTCAGCTGCAGCTCGTCGGGGGGCGGGGATTCGCCCCGCCGATCATGATGGAGCCGCGGATCTGGTACAACCCCGAGCTGCAGAGCACGCTGTTCCTCGTGCCGGGCCTCATCGGCTTCATCGTCATGATCAGCAGCGTCGTGTCGACATCGCTGTCGATCGTGCGCGAGAAGGAACGGGGGACCTGGGAGCAGGTGCGGATGGCGCCCATCAGCACGGTGTCCTACGTGGTCGGGAAGACGATTCCCTACTTCTTCATCTCGCTCGTGTCCGCGTTCCTGATTATCGGCGCCGCGATGCTGCTGTTCGAGCTGCCCGTGCGCGGAAGCTGGCTGCTGCTGCTCTTCGGGGCGTCGATCTTTATCATCGGCGCGCTCGGGACCGGACTGCTGGTGTCCACACTGGTGGATTCCCAGGCCCTCGCGTTCCTGATCAGCCTGCTCATCTCCCTGCTCCCGACCTTCATCCTCTCGGGCTTCATCTTCCCGATCGCCAGCATGCCTGCGCCCATCCGGGTGATTACCTACGGCGTGCCGGCCCGCTACTTCCTCGTGATCCTGCGGGGCATCGTCCTTAAGGGGCTGGGATTCGGGATGATCGCCGACCAGTTCCTGGCGCTGGGCGTCTATTCCGTGGTCGTGCTGGGCCTGGCGTCGGTCCGGCTGGCGAAGGAGCGAGGCTGATGCGCCGGCTCCTGTTCCTCATCCGCAAGGAGTTCCAGGAACTGCGCCGCAACCCGCGCATGTTCCCGGTCATCTTCGTCGCGCCGGTGGTGCAGTTGGCCATTCTGGGTTACGCGGCCACGACGGACGTCAAGAACGTGCCGATCGTCGTCGTCGATGCAGACCGGTCGCCCGTGAGCCGCGACCTCATCGGGAAGTTCGAAGGATCGCCCTACTTCAGCGTCGTCGACGTCACGTCGAACGACGGCGACGTGCAGCGTGAGATCGAAAGCCGGCGCGCGTGGATGGCGCTGACCATCCCGCCGGGCTACGGCGACGCCATCCGGAACAGGCGCCCGGTCACCGTGCAGATCGTCGCCGACGGATCCGACTCGAACTCCGCCGGCGTGGGACTGGCCTATGCCAGCAGCCTGATCGCCGAGAAGGCCGCCGAAATCGCCCTCCAGAGGCGGCCGCCCGGGGCGCCGACGATCGGGTCGATCGAGGCGCGCATCCGCGTGTGGTTTAACCCGCAACTGCTCAGTCAGCACTTCATGGTGCCCGGCGTGCTGGCGCTCCTGCTGATGGTGATCACCACTGTGCTCGGCGCGATGTCCGTCGTGCGCGAGAAGGAACTGGGCACGCTCGAGCAGCTCAACGTGACTCCGCTGAAGCGCTGGGAACTGACGGTCGGCAAACTGCTCCCGTTCGGCGTGATCGGGATCATCGACGTCCTGCTCGTCGTCGCCGTCGCGGTGCTGTGGTTCGAGATCCCGCTGCGCGGCAGCTTCCCGCTGCTGTTCGGGCTGTCCCTCGTCTACCTGCTCTGCACGCTCGGCCTGGGCCTCTTCGTGTCCACGATCTCGCAGAGCCAGCAGCAGGCCATGATGACGGCTGTCTTCTTCTTCATGTTCCCGATGATCTACCTCTCCGGGTTCATCTTCCCGATCGAAAACATGCCGGCCCCGATCCGGCCGTTCACCTATCTCATCCCCCTGCGCTACTACCTCGTGATCGTTCGCGGGATCTTCCTCAAGGGCGTCGGGTTGGAGGCGTTCTGGAAGGACGCGCTGCTGATGCTCGGCTGGGGAGTAGGCGTACTGATGCTCGCCACGTTCCGATCGAAGAAGACGCTGGGATAGTCGTCAGCCTCCCGGGTCTCTGTGGACCTGAGGACCCGCATAAACCGCTTCGTGGAGCCGCCCGGCGATGTCTCCGGCGTTACTCGAGGAGGTGCGCCTCGGCCGCCCGGGCCGCCTTCTGGCCCTCCGCGACATCCACCTTGTTCAGCAGGTACGCGCCGATTGCGAAGAAGGGGATCAGCGCCACGATGGCGGGCCGGCTCGTGCCGGTCCGCTGGGCGACGATGCCGAACACGAGCGGGCCGAGAATGCCGGCGAACTTCTCGAAGATCCCGAAGAAGGAGAAGAACTCCGACGACTTGTGTTTCGGAATCATCGTCGAGAACATGGAGCGGCTGAGCGCCTGGCTGCCGCCCTGCACCATGGCGACCGCGATTCCGAGAATGTAGAAGTGCCAGATCGTGCTGACGAAGTAGCCGAAGATGCTGATACCCGTATAGACGGCCAGCGACAGAAGCACGGCGCGCTTCGCCGTGATGTGCGTCGCCAGGCGGCCAAACATGAACGCGAAGGGCACGCCGGCAAACTGGACGACGACGAAGACCGGGAGCAGGGATTCCTCGGGGATGCCAATCTCGGAGCCGTACGCCGACGCCATGCGGATGATCGTGTTGATGCCGTCGTTGTAGATGGCGAATGCCACGAGCAGCAGGAACGCGTGCTTGAACGACCGCAGTTCGTGGAAGGTGGTGCTTAGGCGTGAGAAGGCAACGGTCCATACGGAGGGATGCGGGACCCCGGGCGCGAACTGGGGCGGCGGTTCAGGCACGCGCCTGAAGAGGGGGATTGAGAACACCGCCCACCACACCGCGACGCTGACGAATGACAGGCGGGCGGCGGTGCCCGCGTCAGGGATGCCGAACCAGCCGGGTTGCGCGATCCAGAGCAGGTTGATCACCAGCAGCAGCCCACCGCCGAGATAGCCGATGGCATAGGCGCTCGACGAGACGACGTCCACCTCCTCGGCCGACGCAATATGCGGCAGCAGCGAGTCGTAGAACGTCATGTTCGCCGCGCTGGCGATGTTGCCGATCACGAACAGCCACAACGCCAGCCGCCAATCGCCCTGGCCGACGAACCACAGCGCCCCGGTGGACGCCACCGCCACGCAGAGGAAGGCACCGAGCAGCCGTTTCTTCAAGGCTGCGTAGTCGGCGATCGCACCAAGGACAGGCGAAATGACCGCGACGATGCCGATGGCCGCCGCGCTGGCGAGGGCGAGGCGGCTGGTGGCTGCCGACGGATCCATCCCGAAGGCCGCCGTCCGCACGAAGTATGCCGGGAACACCGCCGCGATGACGGTGGTCCAGAACGCGCTGTTGGCCCAGTCGTACATCGCCCACGCGCGCAGTTCGGGGCGATGCAGGCCGAGACGCTCGAGCCATCCGGGAGGCGCAGACGGTTTGGGCATGAAGGAGAGGGTATCGTACCTGGCAGAGCCGCAGAAGGACGATGGCGCAGGACGAAGCCGATTGGGCGCGGCCAGGCGCCGGAGGGCGGCAGGAGCGCAGTGGTATAGTCGGGCCGTGAGGTACGTCACGCGACACACGGGCGGGAGCCGGCGGGTGCAGCATCGATGCTATTGGCGTTGAGCGTGTGGGTGGCCGTGGCCCAGGGGCCGGTGCCGGCGGCGACGCCCGCAGCAGTTCAGGCAGCGCCGTGCCGCATCGTCGGAACCGTCGTCGACAGCCTGTCGCTCGCCGGGGTGGGTGGCGCGCTCGTCACGCTGCGCACCCAGGGCGCCAGCACGCGCGCGACCGCCGACTCCGCCCTGGATGGCCGATTCGCATTCTCGTCCATCGCGCCGGGGATCTACTCCATCACGGCATCAACGGCCGGCTTCTCGGAATCCGCACCCGTCACCGTCGCGCCTTCCGGCGACCCGTGCCAGGCCGCCGTCGAGATCCCGTACCGGCTGGCGATGCAGACCGAGGCCAGGCCCGATGCGTCGCAGCCTGCGACGGCGACCATCATACCCGGCCCCGTGGCTCGAGTCCTGACCGGAGAGGCCATTGCCGCCACGCCCGGAGCGCTCGACGACATGTTCCGCGCGATGCAGGCGCAACCAGGCGTCGCCGCTTCCCAGGACAATCGAAACGACCTGCTCGTGCGCGGCGGCGGAGCCATCGAGAACCAGACGCTCATCGACGGTTTCGACGTGCCCAATCCCAATCACTTCGGCGCACAGGGTGGCTCGGGTGGGGCGCTCTCCATCATCCCGCCATGGCTCGTCCAGTCCGGGACGTTCGACGTGAGCGGCTTCTCTGCTGCATACGGGGACCGCATGTCGTCGGTCGTGCACATCGGCTTGAGGCCCGGCCGCGCGGACCGCGTTCACACGATGCTTGGCGCCGGCGTCGGCGGCGCCATGGCGATCGCCGAGGGCCCGATGGGCGGCACCGGGTCGTGGCTCGTGTCGGCGCGCCGCAGCCTGCTCGAAGCGGCCTTCCGCGAGAAGAACGCCGAGGCGGTGCCGACCTACTCGGACGCGCTCGTAAAGTTCGACCGGCGGTTCGGCGACAGACACGCCGTCACATTCCTCGGGATCGGCACGAAAGACGGAGTGTCCATCCAGGACGAGGCGACCGGCGCCAACGACCTCACGGGCGATGAGTGGATCGGCATGGCCGGGCTGCGCGTCGACTCGCAATGGTCGGCTCGCACGGCGACATCCCTGTCGGCCAGCATCGGGACGAGCGAGGTGGACGCGCGGGCGTACGACGGCACCACGGTTGACGCCATCGACCGCGGTCGCGACGTCGACTTCCGGGTGCGTGCCGACATGCGGCGCGCGGGAACACCCGTCGGAGACATCCTCGTGGGCGCTGCGGTGAAGGCCTACCACTACGACTACGATCTCTACGTCAACGACATCTGGACGCCGTACGAACCGGTGAAGCGCGACCTCGAGTCGAGCGACCGCCGATCCTTTGCCGATGCGGCTGCGTACCTCGAGATGGCCCGCCAGTTCTTTGCCGGCCGCGTGCGGCTGCTCGCGGGCATCCGGGCCGACCACTGGAGCGCAGCCAGCGTGACGGCGGCCAGCCCGCGCGTGAAGGTCGAGTACGCTGCGCGGCGGCGTATCCGAGTGTCCGGGTTCTGGGGCACATACCGGCAGAGCGTGCCGTACATCTGGATGGCGAGCGCGCCCGAAAACGTCTCCCTCCCGCCGATCCAGTCGTCGCAGTTCGGCGGCGGCGTGGATGTCGACGTGCGGCGCTGGCTGCGCGTCGGCGTCGAGGGGTTCGACAAGAGCTATCGCAACTACCCGGTCGACCCTGTCGCGCCAGGCCGGGTGCTGGTGAGCACGGCCGCCGAGTTCGATTCGCCGTTTGTCGGCCCCCTTGTCAGCGGCGGGCAGGTGCACGGGTCGGGCATCGACTCGGTTGCCGTGCTGACGCCCGCAAGCCGCCTGCAGGTCACGACCAACTATTCGTACTGGGACGTCTCGCAACTCGGCCTCGACGGCGTGTGGCGGCGTGCCGAGCACGAGCGGCGGCACCAGGCCCGCGTGGAGATGGCCTGGCAGCCGGCGCGACACTGGAACACGGGGTTCCGATGGCGCTACGTCAGCGGGCACCCCTACACGCCGTTCGATACGAAGGCGTCCATCAAGGCCGGCCGCGGTGTCTATGATCTCAGTCGGATCAACACGCTCGACTACCCGCCGTACCGGCGGCTCGACGTGCGGGTAGACCGCACCTTCGTGAAGGGGCGCACGTCAACCATGCTGTTCATCGAGGCCGAGAACGTGCTGGACCACGACAACGTGCTCGTCTACGAGTGGAGCCGCTCGCTGCGCGGCCCGAAGACGCTCTACCAGTGGGGCCGGACCTTCGTGGGCGGCATCCGCGTCGAGTTCTAGTGCGGGGTCAGGTCCAAAACACAACCTT
>JAPKZP010000255.1 GCA_026393735.1 Acidobacteriota bacterium | reverse complement strand
TCGTCGCCGCCAGCGGGCCGGCGAAGAGGGTCGCGGCCTCGAGGACGCGCAGACCAGCCAGCGGACCGTTGTGCCGTGCGTTGTCGTCCATTGGCGCCTCCGACCCGGATCCCTGGAGACATGCCCTTAGGGCATTGCATGGCATAATGTCATAACCCTAATACCAATGCAAGCCTGATTTGTTATAACATTAGGATGATTCGGCGGCCTGCGAGCGGGCCTGCGGGCGGGCCTGGCGCGGGCCTCCGGGGGGCGCCGGGCTGGCGTCCGCGCCTCAGTTGTCGAACAGGGGCTTGCAGAGGATTTCGTTGATCCGGAGGCTGAAGAAGTCCCTGACGTGGACGGGCTTGAGGGTGACCGCGGTGTCCACGCCCCGGTTGGTGCCGCCCATCGAGATGATCTCCTCGCCCCACGTGAGCAGGCCCGCGTCCATGGCCGCCATCGGGCACTCGATGACCACCTTCATGCCCTGGCCGAGCGTGCGCAGCGTGTTCCCCATGTCCACGCCGAGCGTCGCGGTCCCGTACATGTCGAGCATGGCGTAGGACAGGCCGCCGAACACGTGGGGAGCCGTCACTACCGACACGCCCTTGTCGATCAACTCGCGTCGACGGGCCTCGGGAAACGACTGGAGATTGGCCCTCGCGTAACCGGTATGGACGGTCACCACCACCAGTTTCATGCCCGTCAGCACCTCGACGGCCCTCATGGCGGTGGACCCGGTGGCCGAAGGCAGCACGGCGGTCTTGATGCCCCGCTCGTCCGCGCGCCGCTTGCAGATCGCCAGCACTTCTTCCGTGCAACGCCAGCCGGGCTTCTCGAAGTAGACGATGCGTCCTTCAACAGACATGTCGGGTTCCCGCTATGCCTGGAAGTGGGGCTTGCAGAGGATTTCCTGGACCTTGAGGTCGAAGAAGCGCTGGGCGTTCGCCGGCCTGCACACGATGGCCGTATCGAGTCCGTGGTCGGAACCGCCCATCGCGACGACGGACTCGTCCGTGCGGACGGCCCCGCAGTCGGCCGCCATCAGGGTGATCTCCACCGCCACCTTCATCCCCTGGCCGAAGATGCGGAGGCTGTTGGCGATGATGTCCCCGAGGACATGTGTCTTGAACTTGTCGCGCATGGCGCGCGACAGGCCGCCGAACGCGTGGGTCACCGTGTACACCTCGATCCCCCTGGATCGCAGCGCCTGGCGGATCTCCGGCGGGAACTCCTGCTCCCCGTCCTTCGCAAAACCGGCCTCGTGGGTCATGACGATGACCTGCAGGCCCGGGAGCGCATCCGCCGCCGCCAGCGCCGTGGCGCCCGTGGTGGAGGGCACCAGGACCTTCCGGATGCCGAGGTCGCGGGCGCGAGCGGCCACCAACCGAAGGACCTCGCCGGTGTTCTCGCCGCCGGCCTGGGGGAAGTACGACGTGGGGTGTTCCATGGAGCAGACGCCTCCGTCCGGCGCCGCGGGACGCGATGCGGCAGAAGGCGATAATGTCATAATGCTAATACCAATGCAAACGGCTTTGTTGTAGCATGAGCCTGGATCCGGGCCCTTGCTGGAGGTTGCATGAGACTGCTGCCGTCGCGCGCCGTTGTCGCCCTGTTCGTGCTCGTAGCCGTGCCGGCGTTCGCCCAGCCGCCGGCGCCGCCCTCGGCCGAGATGCTGCAGCTGAAGACCTGGCTGACGGGCGAGTTCGACAACTTCCAGCAGTACTCCGAGGCCAAGGAGAGCAAGGTCGCGCAGCCGCATGGGCGGGTGCACACCGTCATCGCGCCAATTGCGGCGGCGGCAATCGGCGAGCACGTCCTGCTGGCGCGCGAGTCGGCACTGGACCAGCCCGACCTCGTCAAGACACTCCACGTGTACAGCCTCGTCTCGCTGTCGGGCACCGGTGCCCTGACGCTCCGTCTCTATGCGGTCCTGGATCCGTCGATCCTGGCCGGCATCCTCAAGGACCCCTCGAAGAGTGTCGAGATCCGTTCGGATCAGGTCAAGCCGATGGCTGGTTGTGATGTGACGTGGAGGCGCGACGGTGACGCGTTCGTGGGCGCCATGACACCAGGGGCATGCAAGACGACGTGGCCCAGGACAGGCGGCCAGGTCTCCGTGACGAACGACTACCGCGTCTCAGCCGATGAGTTCTGGTTCGCGGAACGGTTGACCGACGAGGCCGGCACCCTGGTCTTCGGGCGAACGGACGGCGTGCCGTACAAGCTGAAGCGGGCGCGGCAGTTCGTCTGCTATGCGGCGCTGCGCAAGGAAGGCACGACGGATCAGTACGACGGCATGCTGAACGTGATCGTGCACGACCAGGGCAAGTGGATCACCGTTCGCACCGAGGATGGCAAGGACACGAAGTACGCGTTCGAGCTGTCGCAACTGCGATACGGCCAGAAGGTTCCGGTGATGAAGCTCGCGCTGTACGAGGCCGGGAAGGATCAGGCCTTCGCGTACACGTGGGCCGAGACCACCGGCAAGAAGATAGGCATCAACCTGCGGTGGCTTCAGGTCGGCTGCTCGATCAAGGAATAGACTCCGGGTTGAAGCTCTGTCTGGAACGCCCCTCTCTGTAGACGCGGTCCACCGCTGACACCATGTACCCAACTCCCGGATTGGCATCACGAATCGACCGCTCCGGCCGCCTGGATGTTCGGCCTGAGTTCGCCAACCTCTTCGAGCCGATTCGCATCGGGCGCGTCGAGATGAAGAACCGTCTCGTGATGCTGCCCATGGAGACGAACTACGCGACCGAGGACGGCCTCGTTACGGATCGCGCGCGGGTGTACTACCGGGCCCGGGCAGCAGACGTCGGCCTGGTGCTGATCCAAATCACGTGTGTCGAGCCCGCCAGGGGCAAGGGCTATCGCTACCAGCTCTGTATCGACCGCGACGGCACGGTGCCAGGACTGCGGGGACTGGTCGACACCATTCACGCCCGGGGCGCCCGCGTCTTCGTGCAACTGCACCACGCCGGCGCGAATGGCCGGGGCGAGGACCTCGTGGCCGCGTCGCCGCTCCCGCTCATGCCGGGCCGGACGGTGCCGCGCGCCCTGACGACTGACGGAATCGCCGACATCGTCGACCGCTACGGGGCGGCCGCCGTGCGTGCCAGGAATGCCGGCTTCGATGGCGTCGAGATCGTCGCCAGCGGCAACTACCTCGTGTGGAACTTTCTGTCGGCGACCTTCAACAAGCGCGCCGACCAGTACGGCGGCAGCCTCGAGAACCGGGCGCGGCTGCTGCTCGACATCATCCGCGAGATGCGCAGGCGGATCGGCGGCGACTACCCGATCACGTGCAGGCTGGCCTGCAAGGATTACGCTGTCGACAGCGGGTTCAGCGTGGCGGACGCGCAGATTGTGGCGGCGCTCGGCGTCGGCGCCGGGCTGAACGGCATCACGACGACGGCTATCGGCGGTGACTCGGTGGCTCCTTCCAATCCCGGGGCCCTGCTGCCGCTCGCACGCGCCATCAAGCAGGTCGTCAACGTGCCGGTGACGGCTGCTGGCCGCATGGATCTGGAGGCGGCTGCCGCCGCGGTGGAGGCCGGCGCCGCCGATCTGGTGGGCATCGGCCGGCGCCTGCTGGCGGATCCCGACTACGTCGCGAAGATGGCATCGGGCGCCGGCGCCGCCGTCAGGCCGTGCATTGCCTGCAAGGGCTGCATCGACCGGGCGCTGGTCCAGAACCTTCCGCTGCGCTGCGGCGTAAACCCGATGTGCGGACAGGAACTGACTCCCGTCACGCCGGCTTCCACTCGCCGCAGGGTGGTGGTGGTCGGCGGGGGCCCGGCAGGGATGGAGGCGGCCCTGATTGCCGCAGGGCGCGGCCACGACGTGACGCTCTTCGAGCAGGCAAGCACACTCGGCGGACAGCTGATCCCGGCTGCGCTACCGCCAGGTAAACACCACCTCGCGCCGCTCGCGCGGTATCTCAGCGATCAGGTCGAACAGTCCGGCGTGACCGTCCGACTCGGGACCAGGGCGACCAGCGCCGCCATCATCGAGCTCCGGCCTGACATAGCGATCATTGCCGCCGGGCGAACGGACGTGGTTCCCGCGATCCCCGGCGCCGAGCTCGCCCAGGCGGTCCTCGCCAACGACGTGCTGACCGGCAGGGCCTCGGTGGGACTCGATGTCGTGATCGTGGGAGGAGAACTCGTCGGGTGCGAGACGGCCGAGTTCCTCGCCGATCGCGGCCGGCGCGTGACCGTCATCGAGATTCGGGACCAGCTGATGTTCCGCACCAGCCCGATGTTTCGTGCCCCGATGCTGAGGCGCCTCACGCAACGAGGGGTCAGATGCGTGAGTGGCGTGACTCGCGAACAGTATGCGTCCAATGCGATGACCATCGAGACGCCGCGCACGGGCTCCGTCGAATTCCCCTGCGACACCATCGTGTACGCGACCGGAGGCACGCCCAACAACGCTCTTTGCGAGGAGCTGGCCGGTCGGGTCCCCGCCATCCACGCGATTGGCGACTGCGTGGAGATCGGGGATCTCGCCGCGGCGATCGATCAGGCGTTCGAGGTGGCTCGCTCGATCTAGCTCACGCCCGCCAGCGCGATCACCGCGCGCACGAGCTTGAACGTCTCGATGTAGTCACTCCCCGCGATGGACACGGATCGCGCACCGGTCCGCTTCACGCCCGGCAGGAGCAGCGGCAGTTCAGCCTGCGCACTGGTGTGGAACTCGACGTCCACGGCGTAGGGCGCGGCGAGCCGGAAGGGCTGGAACGACGCCCGCTTCCCGAGCGCCTCGCGTGCGGCGTCACGCAGCCGCGCGCGGACCTGCTCGAGGGGAAAGAGGCGCGCTGCGACGCGGCCGATGGCTTCCTTCACCGGCGCGGTCACGAGCCCCTCGCCCAGCAGTGCCTTTGCCTGGCTGCACGTCGTCGTGTCTCCGGTCAGCATGATCACGGGCACCTTGTAGTAGCCCGCAATCGCCGCGTTCAGCCCGAGCTCCGGCAGTTCCTGGCCGTTGACTTTGATCGACCGGATCGTCGCGCTGGAGATCGTGTGATCGAGGATGGCCGCCTCCGTGCCCGCCCGCGCGTGGTACCCGACAAAGACCACGGCGTCGAAGGTGGCGTCGATGCCCTGCATCATCGACAGCGGTTTCGGAGAGCCGG
>JAPKZP010000035.1 GCA_026393735.1 Acidobacteriota bacterium | reverse complement strand
GGCCTCCTTCGGGGTGAGCACCGAGCCCATCGCCCAGCAGCATGGTGTGGCCGTCGGCAGCGACGCGTACTACGCCCTGCTGGCCAAGTACTACGAGATGCTCGTCGCCCACCGCGCCACGCCCAGCGCCCCGTGGATCCACGTGGCACCCGCGTCGGGGTCGGGCCCCGGCGTGATCGCCATCACGGTTGACGCCAGCCGGCTTGGCGCCGGGGCGCATCAAGGCAAGGTCACCATCGACGCCGGCGATGCCGACGACTCGCCGGCGGCCATTACAATCGTTGCCCAGATCTCCGCCGGCACGCGGGCGGTCGGGCCGCCGCCAACCGCACCCAAAGTGCACCTGTCGGCCGTCGCGGGCGCCGCCGCCCCTGTCGGCTCGACGGTGTCGCTCGACGGGCCGGGCGGGACACCCACCGACTGGCAGGCGACGTCTGACCAGCCGTGGCTCTCGGCGCAGCCGGCAGCCGGTACCACGCCGACGTCGGTGACGATCGCGGCGAGCGCTTCGCAGTTGCCGGCCGGCGTCCACCAGGGATTCCTGCGCTTCCTGAACGACGCGGGTGATCCGTTGCTCGTCGTCCCGGTCGCACTGACCGTCGCGGGCACCGCGCCGCCCGCCGCGACAGACGCGGCGAAGCCACCCGGGGAGTCGCCGGCCGTCGCCCTGGCCATCACGACGCAGCAACTGCCGCCGGCGACGCGCAACATGCCCTACTCGCAGGCCATTCCCGTGCGCGGCGGCACGCCACCGTATGACGTGCGCATCGTGCAGGGCCGGCTGCCGCACGGGCTGGCGATGAAAAACGGTGCGCTCAGCGGCCTCACGCAGTTCCCAGGAAACTACCTGCTCATGATCGCGGTCACCGACTCCGCCAAACCACCCGTCACGGTGACGCAACAGGTGCTGCTGAAAGTCATCATCCTTCAGCCGGACACGGCGCTGGTCGTCGATCCGCCCGCCATCAACCTGTTGATCGCGGGTGCCCAGCGAACCCAGCGGGCGCGCGTCTTTGTCGGCAGCGGCCGCCAGCAGCTGGAGTGGAAGGCCAGCACGGATGCCGCCTGGCTGAGGGTCGCCCCGCAGGACGGCATCTCCCCCGGCATGCTGCAGATCGAAGTGCTCGGTGAGAGCCTCGCGCCCGGCGCGTACGTCGCGACGCTGACCGTGACGATGGAAGGCGCGCCCAACAGCCCGGCCCGGATTCCCGTGCAGGTGGTGATCCGGAAGTGAGCATGGCCTCCGGGCGTGTCCCGGCGGGCGGCCATGTCGGGGAACGACACCGGCAGGACTGACAAACGACGGGGCGCCCGACTAGCGGGCGCCCAGCATCAGCAGGATTTCGCGGCGGATCTCTTCGTCAAACTGGTCGAACGCCAGCGCCGATTCGCACTCGTCGCACAGCACTTCGAAGACGGACGGACGGTTCTCTTCGGCCACGTCCACGCGCGTGCCTTCCACCTGGACCACGTGCATCTGCAGGGTCTTGACGAGGAAGCTCCGCGTGTTCCCGCAGCTCGGGCACGCAACAGACATCATGCACTCCTTCATGCGCACCCACCGCGATGTTCAGGCGATGGACGCGGATTGATTGTACGGTATAACTGCTTGTCGGAGAAGCTGAAACATGAGCATCGGAACCTACGAGATTCGCTCTGCGTTGCGCGGCGGCCACTGGGTCGCCTGGGTCGTCCGCACGCCCGATGGCAAGCCGGACAAGTCCATCCTGCTCGTCGGCCGCACGAAAGAAGAAGCCGAAGCCCGCGCGCGCGACTGGGCCGAGGGCCGCGTCGGCTAGCAGCCCGCGCCCACTCACGGATACACGAGCCGGCCCTCGACCGCCGCGCCGGGAAACAGGGCGCGGGCAGCTTCCACGTACGCAGCAAGTTGTTGCGTGTCCGCGTCTCTCTCTGCCCCGGTCTTGACGTCGAGCACCATCACGTCCCCGGACGGCCGCTGCACCACGCAGTCGATCACACCGCGCAATACCACGTCGTCTCCGTCCGGGCCGCCGCCCGGCCGGCGCAACGACACCGGCACCTCATACAGGCACTCGGCCCCGTCGAACACGGCTCGCACGTCGGCCTTCAGCCACATCCGCGAGAAGAGGTCCGCTGCGGCCTCCGCGCTCGCCGGGCGGTCGAGCACGGCGCCACGCTCGTCTTCGGTCAGGAGACGGCTGGCCGCATCGATAAGCACGTGGCGCGCCGCGTCGCCGCGCGCGCCTGCCTGGAACAACCGGTGCACGAGGCGGCCGACGATGACGCGCGATCGATCGCCACGAGACTCCGGCGCCAGGTCCGTACCTGCGTCGTCTCTGCCGAGTCCCGTCACCGCCACGCGTATCAAGGGATTCGTCTCGACGAGGGGCTCGAAGTCATCGCGAGGCATGGCGCCAGGATCGATCGCCGCGCGATCCACGCCGCCCGTGTCCGTTGCCGTGCCCCCCGCTGACGCCGCGCAGACGCGGATCCGGTGCCGCTGGCCCGACGCATTCCGCCACTCGATGATCGTGCCGTCGGCGGGAGGCCCGGCAACGCCGGTGAACGCCTGGCGCAGCTACTCGGGCAGCACCTCGCCCAGACTGCCGGGCTTCGGGCGGAACCCGCCCCGCTCAACGGCTGTCGTCAGATACAGGCGATCCCGCGCACGCGTGATCGCGACGTAGAGCAGCCTCTTGGTTTCCTCGTGCTGCCGGGCGCGGGCGTCTTCGTCGAACTCCGTCTGGAAGTCGCCCACGGCGACCGCCTCGTCCGGCCGTGCGTGTGCGGTGATGCGAATCGGATCCTGCCGTCCCCCCGAGCCTCGCGACAGGTTGACGACGAATACCACCGGGAACTCGAGGCCCTTCGACGCGTGAACGGTCATCAGGTTGACCGCGTCGATCGCATCCACGACGGCGTTCGATTCGTCGCCGGCCGACAGCCGGTCCAGGTGGGCCGCCAGACCGGCCAGGGTCAGGTACCCTCGGTTCTGGATGCGGCGGACGAGCGAGCGAATCTTCTTCACGTTTTCGCGGGCCTGGACGGTGCGCGGCCCGCGCAGCTCGACGGCGTACGCCGAGTCGTGCAGGACGCGATCGAGCAGTTCGGCCGGCGGCACGCGGTCCGCGAGTGCAAGCCAGGCGGCCAGGCTGTCACGGACGCGCGCGACGACACGCTGGTCTTCGGCGTCGAGCGTCGCCACGGCGGCCGGCTCCATCGGATCCGTCAGCGCACGCGCAATCGCCGGCGCCAGGCGCTGGATGCCGGGGTCCGACAGCCGCACAAACCGCGATCGGAGGAACGCCGCCGCGCGCAGATCCGAGGCGGGATCGGCCACGTAGCGGATGAGCGCCACGATGTCCTTCACTTCGTCGGCGTCGAAGAAGCCCAACCCCTTGTAGACGTAGGTCGGGATGCCCCGCTCCTCGAGGGCCTGCTCGTAGTCGCGGTGGCTCTCCCGCGACCGGAACAGGATCGCAATGTCACCAGGCTGGATCGCCCGATGCTCGCCGGTCTGGCGATCGCGCACGACCGCTCCGGCCAGCAGGCGCGCAATCTCGGCCGCAACCGCACCGGCGCAGCGCCGCACGTCCTCGGCGACGACGAACCCGAGTGCCGGCTCCCCGAGGCTCTCTGCCTCGCCCGTCCCGGCGTCGACAGGGAACGCGTCCCGCTGGTCGTACCGGAATGCGTCGGATCGGTCGCCGGCCTTGGTGACCTCGAGGAACACGTCGTTCGCGAAGGCCAGCAGGGCGGGCACCGAGCGGAAGCTGTGAGAGATCGTCCGAACCGGCTCGTCGGCCTCGCGTAAGGCGCGAATCGAAGCCGCCGCCTCGTCGAGCAGCGCGACCTCGGCGTCGCGAAAGCCATAGATTGACTGCTTCCGATCGCCCACCACGAAGATGGACGGGGCCAGGGCGGCCTCGGAGGAGAGGCCGAGGCCCTCGCCCCAGGCGCGAACCAGTTGCGACACCAGGTCCCACTGGGCGCGCGACGTGTCCTGGAACTCGTCCACGAGCACGTGGTGATAGCGCGCCTCGAGCAGGTACCGGCTCCTCGCGAACTCGTCCATGTTCCCGAGCAGGGCCTGCGCGCGCGCCAGCAGTTCGCCGAAGTCGAGGACGCCGTGCGCCTCCAGCGTGCGCCGGTAGCGGGAGACCGCGATGCCGAACACGTGCGACACGGCCCGCGCGAGGATCGCGTTCAGGTCGCGCCGCAGGCCGCGGATGGCGTTGTCGAGCGCCGGAGCCGCGGCCGTCACCATCGCCCAGTGCGCTTTCTTGTCGCTCGCCGAGGAATAGTCCGCGGCCGGGTAGTCGGTCGACGTCTTGCGCGGCGTACCGTTCAGGGTGAAGAAGTGCCCGCGCAGGCGGTCCACGACGCCGCGCAGCCTGGCGGGATCGATCGCCACGGCGCCATCCGCCGATCCGGTTTTCGGCCCGGCCACGATCCGGATGTCCCGCGTCAGCATCCGGTACCGCGGGTGATGGATCGGGCCGGTGTCCAGCAAGGCGTCGAGCCCGCCCTCAATGGATCGGAACACGGCGGCGAGGCCCTCCGCACCGCGCCGGCAGGCCTGTTCGATCGTGAGATCGCGCGGCCCGTGGCGCATGACGCGGGCGAGCACGGTCTCGGCCACGAGGCGCCGATCGAGCAGGGCGGCGAGGCCCGCCCGCAGGCGCCCCTCGCCCAGCTGCGCGAACAGCAGCGCCACATCGTCGTCCGTGCGCGCGCGGGCCCTGCAGATGCGGAGCGTCTGGTCGAGCGACTCCTCCACCAGGCGCGGCACGTCGGTTTCGTCGGCCACCTCGAACCCGGGATCGAGATCCGCCTCGAGCGGAAATTCCCTCAACAGCGCCAGGCAGAACGCATCGATCGTGCTGATGGCGATCTCGTTGAGACGATCGCGCAGGCTGCGCCACCGCGCGGCGGCGGCGGGAGACGTCTGCGCGGCCGCCCGCAGCTCGGCCACGATCCGCTCGCGCATCTCGGCCGCAGCCTTGCGCGTGAACGTCATCGCGAGGATGTTCCTCGGGTCCACGCCCGCGCCCAGCAGGTTCAGGTAGCGGTCGACGAGCACGCGGGTCTTGCCCGTCCCGGCTGAGGCCTCGAGGACGACGTTGCGGGTCGGGTCGACGGCGGCCTGCCGCGCCGCCTGGTCGTGCAGCGCGCTCGCCGGCCTCCGCGGGTTCCCGGCCTCGTCGAAGGGAAGCGTGAGGCTCTGCGTCACCGACGTAGTACTTTCGGCACACGGCGGAGAACGGACAGTACGTGCAGCGGTAGATCTCGATCGGCGCAGGCGGGAACTCGCCGCGCTCGATGGCGTCGACAGCCTCCACCAGCCGATGCTCCCCCTCCTCGAGCACGGCATCGAGCTGCGCGTCCTTCGACGCAAGAGGGACGTAGCGACCGCCCCTGCCGAAGGCAAGGTACGCCGCAGCGATCGGCCGCCACGCGCGGCCCCGGTGGCCCTCGAGGCGCGCCCGCGCCGCCGCGGCGTAGGCGGGCAGCTGCACGACGTGCTGCAGGTTCGGCGCGCGCGAGAGCTTGTAGTCAATCACGCGGAACGTGCCGTCGGCCATAAGATCGATGCGATCCGCCTTGGCGGCAAGCGGTAGCGACCGTACCGAGTTGCCGGCCCGGAGCGCCGTCGCACCGTCCAGCGAGAACTCGAGCAGGCGCTCGACGACGGCCACGCCGCGGTCGCGCTCGGCTTCGGCCTCGAACACGATGTCGCCACAACCCGGCGCCACCGGTGACCCGATGAGGCGCGCGCGCTGGAGCGCGGCGTCGCTCGAGGGCAGCGTGGCGAGCCGGGCGTCCACGAGCGCCAAGAAGCGCGCGCGGGCTTCCTCGAGATTCGCGGCGGTCACCGCGCCGAACCCGTCCTCCTGCCAGCGCTGGAAGAACGCCTGCAGCACCTCGTGCACGAACCGGCCCTGGGCTTTCGGACCGAGGCTCTCCTCGTCTGTCGGTTCTTCGTCCAGGTGAAGCACGTGCGTCGCGAAGAAAGCGAAGGGACATCCGAGGTACTGGTCGAGGCTGCTGACTTTGTAACGCGAGAACCGCGCCGGATCGGCCTGGCCGTGAAACTTCACGGCGGCGGCCGGCGTGCGCGAGAGACGCAGCTCCAGCCATGCGGCAGCGGTCTCGTCGAGCACCGCCGGCGCCACGGGGTCGGCGAGCACCGCATCGTCTGCGAAGACCCGGGTGTGCGGCGGGGCCGGCTCCCGCACGACCGGCAGCCCGCTCTGCCCGAGGTCCTCGAGAAACGGCGACGGTTCGACGATCGCATCGTCTTCCAGCGTCATCGTGGACACGACCACCTGGTCCGATGCGCTGTGCAGGAGATCCTCGAACGCCGCGCGCGCCGTCGCCCTTACGTCTGCGTCGGCCGGCCATCCGAGGCTCGTGAGCGTCGAGACCGGGTAGAAGATGCTGCGCTCGGGGCTTTCCGGCCATTCGCGGGCCGTCAGGCCAACCACGTACAGGGTGTCGAAGGCGCCGAATCTCGCCGCGCCGGCGTCGACCAGTTGAATGCCGCCGGTCCCGCGGCGAGGGGCGAACGTCTGCTGCTCGATCCGGCGGTGGATGGCGGCTATCGTGTCGGCACTCGGGCGAGGACCGTCATCGAATCGTGCGTGCGCCGCGCGCAGACTTTCGAGCGCGCCGAGTATCGCGGCGTGGGCGCGCAGGTAGCGCTCGCTCCAGGTCTCGCGTCCGGCCGGAGTCTTCCTGTGGGCGGCGAGGAACCGAAGGACGACGTCCAGGTGGTGCGTCGGCGGCGCCGCCTCGGTGAGCGGCAGCAGCGCCCGTCCGACAACGACGGCAGCCTCGGCCGCGCGCGCCATTGCACGGGCGTCCGGCAGACGATCGGCCCTGGCTCTCGTGCTGGCGGCATTCCACTCAGCGGCGAGTCGCTCCAGTTCGGCCACGCCACCGAGGTAGCGC
>JAPKZP010000794.1 GCA_026393735.1 Acidobacteriota bacterium | reverse complement strand
TCGAGGTGCGTGCTGCCGTTGAGGG
This sequence comes from Acidobacteriota bacterium, assembly GCA_026393735.1. Lineage (GTDB taxonomy): Bacteria > Acidobacteriota > Vicinamibacteria > Vicinamibacterales > JAKQTR01 > JAKQTR01. Next base: position 3,944 of record JAPKZP010000794.1, on the reverse strand, counting down.
ACAGTTCCCGGAGGCTCGTCAGCCGATCGAAGCCGTCCGGCAGGCGGACGAAGTCCGCGCCGGCGAGATCGAGTGTCGTGACCGTGTCGGGCGCCTTGATAGCCGCCTCGATCGTGGCGGCGAGTTTCTGCTGGTGCGAGGCTTGCCAGTTTGTGGCAGTCGGAGCCGTCCTGGTCTGCGTGATGTACCAGACTCCGGCGCCCGCCACGACGGCCGCGATCGCGACTCCGGCCACCCTCCCCGTGCTGAGGAGCCGGCGCGGCGGCGCGCCATGCAGCCGCGCAGCGGCCTGGCTGGCGGCGCCGGCCGGCGTCCGGTCATCAGCCGTATGCGGCGGCAGTGGGCGACCGTGGCGGGAGAGCGCGTCGAGCAACATCGGGAATCGCAGCAGGCCGCGCCAGGGGATCGACTCCACCCGCCCGTCGCGCAGCTGCAGCACGACGCCGGCCCGGGGCACGTCGCCGGCGGCGAGCGGCCGCACCTGCTGGATGTCGCCGTAGAGGTACTCGCGGGTTCCGCCGAGTGACGAAAAACGGAGCGCCGAATCACTCACATGAATCGCGTACGCGGCATTACGCGCTGCCCAGATGACGAGCGCGGCGCCGCATCCAGCCAGGCACCACAGCAGCACTGTCATCCCCAGGTCGTCCCCCAACGCGCTGGCCGTCGCGCCGGCGAGGTGCAACGGCAGCGCGAAGAAGATGGAGGCACACGCGGTGCCGATGGCGTCGAGGACGAGCACGGCCGGAAGCCGATCGACCGAGACGATGGCCGGCGCGCTTCGCCGCCACGGGATCAGCAGGTAGCCCGCGAGCCCGATGAGCAGCGGGATCCAGCTCGACGGCCGGGACGGATGGACGAGTGCTGAGGGCCCCCCACTGGACGCCGGCGCATCCACGTACATCACCTCGAGATAGCGGGTCGCCGGTCCGGTACCCAGCGCGAGGTAGCTCACGCTCGAGCCGGCCTCCGAACGAATGCGGTCAATCTGCCCCATCACCGTGGTGAACGGCGCGTCGGTGGTTCTGGCGAAGCGGGCTCTCGCATGGCCACCGGCCGCATTCGGCGCGCTCGCGGCGGCTGTCGCCGCTGAAGTGAGCTCCGAGACCAGGCGCTCCCACTCCGCACCCTGGATCCTGATGAGCCTGTGTTCCGTCGCCTGTGCGATGAATCCGTCTACCGATCCCGGGTCTCCAAGCGCTGCCGCGAGCGCGCGTCCTCGTTCGTACACGCCCTGGCCTGGAGTCTCGCGGCGCTGGCGGAACTCCTGGTCGTAGCGCGCCGCGAAATCGACGACCTCGAATCGCAGCAGCGCCGGCGGCGTGGCCAGGTACATCCAGATCCCGAGCAGAAGGCCAGCGAGCAGAATAGTGCGTCGCAGGAGTTCCATCATGACGCCCCCCCGGCGGCGGCCCGGCCCGCTCTCGCCGCGGTGCCCGCGCCCGCCTGGCGCGTCACGAGATCCCGCACTTGGTCGTAGTTCTCGGGCGTGCAGTAGATGCGGAGCACGACGCGCCAGCTGTTCATCAGGCTCAGCACCAACTGGTCGGCGTGCTGCCGGACGCGGCGCACATCGGTCCACTCGATGCCCACCGATTCGGACGACATGGCGAGCAGCCCGGCACCGGCCGTCGTGGGGCTCCGGCCCAGGGCGCCGCCGATGGCGGCCACGCGGTTGAGGATCCGGCCGACGCGGCTTCTCGATTCGACGACCACGCCATGCGCCGAGATCGTGATGCGCGCCTGAAACCGGTTCCTGAAAATCACGGCCATGATGGCAATGGCGAGCAGGGCGAGTCCCGCCACGGCCAGCGCGAACATGCCCAGAAGCGGCAGGACGGCGCGAGGTTCTCCTTGCAGGAGGAAGATGGCGGTGAAGAGCACCGCGACAATCCCGTACGTCCACGCGAAGAGCTTGGCCCCGTCGTAGAGGACGAACCGGTCGGTGACGAGGGAGAATTCGGTGTCCCAACTGAACGGCAGCTCGGGTTCCGGCATCGTCACGGTCCCTCCTTGCGGCGCATTGTAGCCCAGGCATCGCCACTTGTTCGTGGTGTCGTGTTACACTCGGGCCGATTTTCCGGGTCGATTGGGGAGACGCGAGCGCCCGCTCGCGCCCCTTGGGCTCAGGGTCGTCGCATGACGATCAGTCATCGCACGGCGGTGCGCAGCGTGGCGGAGGTGCGCTCCGAGTACACCAGCGCGCGCCTGATTGCGTCCAACATCGAACACCGGCTGGCGCGGACGGTGCTGCCGCGCGACCCGGGGTACGTGCCGCCGGAGGTCGACTACGTCCTCGACGACGACAGCGATGTCACGATCAGCGTCCGGGACAGCGACATCCGATATCTCGATCGGGTTCCACGCCGGAAGGCGATTGACCACGTCAACCTGATCCACCTGGGGCGACGCGGAGACCGGGCAGCCGCCGCGGAACTCGACTGGCGGACCGAGGCCATCTGGCGCACCATCTCGGCACGGTTCGCGGGGCAGACACTGACGGAGAACGCCTACGTTATTCCGTACACGTCGGGGGGAACGTTTGCGGAAGGCCAGATCAGTCACAAGGGCTCGATCCTGCTCGACCTGTCGCGCCGCGGGTTTGCCACTGCGGATTTCAATCTGCTGTCGGCCGAGGCCTTCCTGCTCGCGCCGGATGCCCGTGACCGCTGCGTGCGGGACACGATCCACAACCTCGAGATCCTGACCGGCCGCCGGCTCGGTGACCCCGAGAATCCGCTCCTCATTGCCATGCGGTCCGCTGTCCCGGAGTACATCCCGGGCTTCATGCCGACCTACCTCAACGTCGGCCTGACACCCAACGTCCTGCCGGGCCTGCCGGCGCGGTACGGCCACGACGGCGCCGCACGGATCCGGCTGAACAGCCGCAAGACCATCCTCGAGGCCCTCGACCCCGACGCGTATGCCGAGGTCGAACCGGAGATTCAGCCGGTGCTCAGCCGCACCGACGCCGAGGCCGTGGCGGTTCGCCTCGAGACGTTGATTGCCCGCCGCGCGCCGCAACTCCTCGACGACGCGTTCGGACAGATCCGGTTCTTTCTGGATCGCGCCTACCGTTACTACGAGGATCACCTGGGCGTTCTTGGGAACTTCATGCGGAAGGGCACGCACTATCCCGCCGTGATCTTTCAGCGGATGGTCTGCTCGGTGATCGACGAACGATCCTACGCCGGCATTCTCTACAGCCGGCACCCCCGCCTGGGAACGGGGGTCTTCCTGCAGTACGCGAACACCGTGTTCGGCGAGGACCTGATGACGGGCCGGCTCGCGCCGCAGGAGCGCCACTTTTCGGTCCGGCACGAGACGCGCCGGGATTTCCCGGCAGTGTTCCACTTCTGGGATCGCCTCTCGCAGCTCGAGGACATTTTCAGGGGGCCCGTGATGGTGGAGTTCACGGGCGTCCACGGGACGTTCACCATCCTCCAGGTCAACGCGGCCGAACTGTCCGGATCGGGAATGCTGACCGCTGTGATGGACCTTCACCGCGCCGGCCGGATCCCGGCGGACCGTGTGCGGGAACTCATCCGGCCGTATCACGTCCGTCAGATCGAGTCGGACGCGATCGACCCCCGGTCTATTGAGACTCTCGAGCCCTTCGGCCGCGGCGTCGCCGTGCTGCCACGGTCGGCGGTGACAGGGCGGCTGTCGTTCTCGGTCGACGCGGATGAGCCGTCACCCGGCGGGCGCGGCCAGTCCAGGCTGATCCTCGCGAAGGAACGGTTCACGCCGCAGGACGCGATGGACATGCAGCGCGTCCGCGGCATCTGCAGCCTGAGCCCGGCCGCGATCCACGTCGTCACGACGGCGCAGAATCTCGGGATTCCCGCGCTGCCCAACCTCGAAGAGGATGGCGTCCGCATCGCCGTAGCCGGCCGGCGGCTCGTCAACGCGGCCGGCCGCGAGATCAAGGAAGGCGAGTGGGT
>JAPKZP010000296.1:4214-6842 GCA_026393735.1 Acidobacteriota bacterium | reverse complement strand
AGGTCGAGGAAGCGGTGGTGACCTGCCCGTCGCCGCTCGGGACGGGCGTCACGACCCGCCGGGTGTTCTGCGATGTGCCCATCGGCCGGACACCGGCTGACGGGATTACCATCACGATCCCCGCGCATAAGGGTCCTGCGGTGCTCACGTTCGATCTGCACAACCGTCAGACCTACTCGGAGGAGCAGGTGAAAGCCCGCAAGGCGTACGCGCGGCTCACCGCCACCATCGGGGTGATGACGCTGGACAACACGCTCGTCACGCGGGCGGTGGTGCAGAACGAGTTCCGGACCGGGGCCGACTTGTTCGATCGGATTGGCGGGGGAGCCGGGCCGGGCGGACTCAAGGCGGTGGCCCCGACCGGCATCGAACCTGTTCGCGTGGAAGTGGCGCAGGACGTGACGCAGGTCTCGGTGCTGGGGGAGAAACTGGCGGCCCGACGCGTGGATGCCGACGAGATGTTCACGGGCCCCGGACGGCCGATTGCACTCATCAGCAACGTGATGGTGGAGTACCAGCCGGTACCCCCGCCGAAGAAGGCCCCGGCAAAGCCGGGGCCGGTGAAGAAGGCACCTGCAAAGAAATAGGCGAGAGGCGAGGGGCGAGTGGCGAGGGGCGAGAGGGCAAGCCCGCGTCACGCCTCGCCTGTCGCCTCTCGCCTGATCTACGAGCGAACCTCGACCGTTGGTTCGTTTCTCTTGATCGTCGACTTCAGCGACCCCAGCGACACGAGGCTCGGATCTTCCTTGAGCACGTGCTGCCGGTAGAGCTTGGCCATCTCCGCATGATGGGCCTGCTCCTCGGGCGTCATCTGCTTCTTCTTCCGCGCCTGCACCTGCTCGTCGCGGGCGTTCTTCGCAATGCCCAGTTCGTCGAGGTCCGTCTGCACGCCGGCCGCCACCGCGTCGGCGTTCAGCACCAGCGAATGCTCCGTCGTCGCGAGCGGCACGTTCTTGTTGCCGGCGAAGATCTCGTGGCGGCCGTGCTCGTCGTACCACTTGGTGAGCGTGGCCGTCATGTGCATCTTCTCGACAATCTGCCTCCAGCCGATGCCCGTGTTGTAGGCACAGAACGAAATCTCACCCATCTGGGTCGCGTAGGGGATGATGCACATCTCCGTGCGGCGGAAGTCGTAGTTGAACAGGTCCTGGAACCACATGCCGGCGATGAACAGGAACAGGAACCGATCCGACCGGCGCTTCTGGACGTCGGCAATCGTCCGGCCGTCGCCCACCTTGCCGTAGTCGCGCTTCGTCGCCCCGAAGGCCTTGTCGAAGCGTTCCATGAGCCCGAGGATGGTCAGCCTCGACGGGGCCTTGAAGGCGTTGTAGTTCCGGGCCAGCGAGAGGGCCATGCCGATGGCCGACCACGCGCGGCCGCGCGCGGCATCGTTGACGAGCCTGATGTCCTTCGCGAGCTGAGGGCCGTTGACGAACGACGTGAACGCCGCCCGTTCCTTGGTCTCCTTGTCGACCAGCACGGCGGTGCCGATGCCGCAGTTCGGGTGGCAGCCGCAGCTGACGTTGCCGAAGTCGTGCTCGGGGCCCTTGACGAGATCGGCCCAATCCGTGAACGTCGAGATGAAGGAAATCGGGAACCAGTCGCGCGCCGGCTCGCCGATCCCGGTCTGGTTCTTCACGTCGTGCGCAAGGTGCGCCAGCGTGTAGCGCTGGGCGGCGCGCCGCTCGGGCGTGATCTCCTCGTCACGGCCCGTGAAGGACACGGGCTGGAACGAGAGGAACGAGATCTTCTTGGGGTTGTCGAGGGCGAATTCGATGACGCGGCCGACCTGCTCGTTGTTGACGCCATTCACGATCGTGATGACCGGGACGATGTCGATGCCGGCGTTCCACATGTTCTCGATGGCGCGCAGCTTCACGTCGAACAGGTTGCCGACCCGGCGGTGCGAGTTGGCCGCGTTCCCGATGCCGTCGAACTGCAGGTAGGCGAACCGCAGGCCCGCTTCGGCCGCCTGGCGGCAGAAGTCCGGGCTCTTGGCGAACTCGATGCCGTTGGTCGCCGCCTGCACGCTGTTGTACCCGACTTTCTTCGCGTAGCGCACCGCGTCCAGGAAGTACGGCGACATCGTCGGTCGCGTCCATGAAGCACGGATCGCACATCATGTTGCAGCGGTTCGTCAGGTCGACCGTCAGCACCGACCCGCGGCCGTGCTTGATCGTGCTGCTGCCGTGGTGGTGGAGCTTCTCGTCGTTGTGCGCGTCGATGTCGCGACCGGGGAAGACCTCCTCCAGGTGGCGGAACATCTCCGGGTCGATCGACATCACGTCTTCGAAATGGCCGTGAAGGGGACAGTCCTTCACCATGAGGATCTTGCCGTCGCGCTCGATGATGTGAGCTTTGATCTCGCCCACCTTCTCGGTCAGCAGCACCGAGACGTCCTTGCGGCCGTCCAGGATCTCCTGCCTCGCCTCACGGACGCACGTCGGACACAGCGAGTCGGTTTCGCGCGGAAAGCCCAGCACAGGCTTGGTCTTCTCCCACGACTTCTGCAGCGGTTTGTCGGACCACCGGGGCGTGAAGGAATCCCGCTGAATCATGCGGCTCGTCAGGGCGTAGCCCTGCCACAAGCCGTTCGCCAGGAAGCTGAGTCCCTTCTCGACGTATTTG
>JAPKZP010000296.1:0-4208 GCA_026393735.1 Acidobacteriota bacterium | reverse complement strand
TTGATGGGGGCGTAAGCCATGCCTCTCTCCTTGAGTGCGTCGTTCAGACACGCCGACGGGCAGCACAGGCCACACGGGGCTTCCCGGCGACCGCCGTTCCTCTCGGGGTGTAGCGACAAGAATACCGGCTAAGTGTATGCAAATTATGGACTTTTCAGCGGGATGGCAGATCCGGCACCTGAGTGGGCGAATTCTTACCTGTTTGGTCAGGATTCAGACCCTGGGGCGCCCGGCAACTCTGGCGCTATGATGATCCTATGAGCGACACCACCCTCGACCTGCTCATCGTGGGAGCGGGCCCCGCCGGCCTGGCGACGGCCATTGCGGCGAAGCGGCACTGGTTCAGCTACCTGGTGATCGACAAGGGCGGCCTCGTCGATGGAATCTTCAGGTTCCCGACGAACATGGTCTTCTTTACGACGCCGGAGCTGCTCGAGATCGGCGGGCTGCCGTTCGTGACACCCTACGACAAGCCCACCCGCGCGGAGGCCCTCCGGTACTATCGCCGGGTCGTCGACACCTACGACCTGACTATTGCCTTCGATGAGGAGGTGGTGGGAATCGCCCGTGAGACTGGCGGCGGTGACCGCCGGTTCGCCGTGTCGACGCGCTCCCGCCTGGAGGAGGCTCGGACCCGGACGGCGCGCGCCGTGGTGCTCGCCACCGGGTACTACGGGCAGCCGAACCGGCTCGGGGTGCCAGGCGAGGACCTCGCCCACGTGTCGCACTTCTACACGGAGGCGCATCCTTACTACCGGAAGCGCGTTGTCGTGGTTGGCGGGAAGAACTCCGCCGCAGAGGCCGCACTGGAGCTGTATCGCTCCGGCGCCCGCGTCTCTCTCGTGCACCGGGGCCCGGCACTCGGCGACTCCATCAAGTACTGGGTGAAGCCGGACATCGAGAACCGGATTGCCGAAGGCTCAATCCCCGCCTATTTTCAGACCGCCGTTCGCAGCATCACGCAGACGACCGTGCATGCCGTCAGCCCGCAGGGCCCGATGGAACTGCCGGCTGATGCCGTGTTCCTTCTGACCGGCTACCATCCGGACCTGGACTTGCTGGCGAGGGCGGGCGTGCAGGTCGACGCAGAACGACGGCTCGCGCCGTACAACCCCGAGACCATGGAAACCAACGTACCGGGCCTGTACCTGGCGGGAGGGGTGGTGTCGGGCCGGGATACGGCACCGGTCTTCATCGAGAACGGCCGCCTGCACGGCGAAACGATTGTCCGCACCCTGAAGGCGCGCCTGTGACGACGGCCTGCGGGCTGGTCTCTCGTGCACGCGGCGTTCAGTGAACCAGGCCGCGGTCGTCGGACTGGCCGGTGGCCATGGCCTTCATTTCAAGCAGCTCGATGAGCGCGCTGCAGCGGGTGGCGACGCCTGTCTGCTCGAGCAGGGCCTGTCGTTCGATGGGCTCGAGATCCAGGTACTGCGACAGCGCGTTGATCACTTCTTCGTCGGACAGGTTGGACGGAAACGGATGGTCGGGCGCATCGGAGACGGTCGTGAGGAGCCGCTCGATGTGGTGGCGCTGCCGTCGCACCGCCTCGTGGTCCGCCACCGACATCTGCTCCTCGAAGTAGTCCACCGTGGCGCGCCGGTACGCCCGCGTCAGGTCTTCTTCCTTGACGATGCGGAACTTCTCCACGCCGCGGAGCACGAGATTGTACCGGCCGTCCTCGAGTTCCTCGATGTGCGAGATGAGGCCGACGCAGCCGACCTGATAGACGGGGGGCTGCCCGTCGGCATTGTTGTCCCACCCCGGCCGCAGCAGCGTCATGCCGACCAACCGGTCTCCGGCCAGCGTGTCTTTCACCATCTCGCGGTACCGCTGCTCGAAGATGTGGAGGGGCAGGAACACGCCGGGGAAGAGCACGACGTTGGGCAGCGGGAAGATGGGAATGAGCGTGGACAGCATGGATACCCTGTCCCTATTCTGCTGGATCCCGGCGCCCGTGAGAAGATACGAGGATGCGACCGCTTGTGTTTGCGCACCGGGGCGGCGCGCAGCTGGCGCCCGAGAACACCCTCCCCGCATTTGACAATGGCCTGGCGCTCGGCGCCGATGGGCTCGAACTCGACGTGCATCTCTCGCGGGACGGCGTGCCGGTTGTCCTGCACGATGCGACGCTCGACCGCACCACTGACGGCACGGGCCCCGTGGCGGCGCGCACGGCGGCTGAACTGGCCTTGCTCGACGCCGGCTTCCGGTTCGAGCGCGGCGGCGCGTTCCCGTTCCGCGGACGCGGCATCGGCGTGCCGGCGCTCGCCGACCTGCTCGACCGCTATCGGCAGACGTCGCTCATCATCGAGCTGAAGATGACCGACGCACGGCTGGCGCGGGCCGTGGTCGACGCGGTTCACGCGGCGGGAGCCTCGGACCGCGTCACGATCGGGTCGTTTCACGAAGGCGCGCTGGACGCCGTGCGCGCCTACGATCCGGCACTGCGGACCGGAGCCGACAGGGACGAAATCCGGAGCGGCGTCACGGCGTCACCCCGCCCGACGCACAGCGGCGACCCGGTGTTCCACGCGTTCCAGGTGCCCGAGATCTTCGCCGGCATCCGCATTGTCACGCCCGAGTTCATTGCGCGCGCGCACGACCTGGGCGTGCCGGTGGTCGTGTGGACGGTGAACGCCGAAGAGGACATGCGGCGCCTGCTCGAATGGGGCGTGGACGGGCTCATCACCGATCGCCCGGATCTGTGTGTCCCGCTCGTGCGGGAATGGGACGCCGGCCGCTAGGTGCCGCTTCCGGGATCCGCCGTTGGCGTGGGGCTCGACCGGCCGAGCAGTCGCAGCGCGTACGCGGCGAGGATGTCACGCTTCGAGACGGTTCCCACGAGCCGCCGGGACGCGAGGTCGTCCACCACCGGCACACGCTCCGCCGCCAGGTCCTCGAATCGATCGAGGACATCAGCCAGGGGTTCGTCCAGCCGGGCGACCGGGTAGCGGGGATTCGCCAACTCGCCTGCCGTGACAGTGGCCCCTGCACCGAGCGATTGCAGGGCGCCGGTCGCGTCGTGGACATTGACGGCGCCGAGGAACCTGCCGTCCGCGTCCACGAGGTACAGATGATTGCGGCGGGCCGCCACGAACGCGTCAACGAGCGACGTCAAAGGCAGCGACTGTTCGACCGTCACGTGGTCGCCGCGGACGATGTCGGACACGCGAAGCGTGTCGGCGGGGACCGCGGCATTCCGGGCGGCCGCAGCCTTGCGCCGGAGGGACTCCGTGTAGACGGAGTCGCGGCTGAATCGCGCCGCAACCTGGCTCGCCATCACGCTGGCGACGAGCAGCGGGACGATGGCGCTGTAGTCGAGCGTCATCTCGAAGACCATCACCGCCGACATCAGCGGGGCATGCGTGGTGCCCGCGAGGAGCGTCGCCATCCCCACAAGCGCGCACGCGGCGGGATCGAGGCCGAGCGCGAGCGGCACGTGGCCTGCCGCGGCGCCGAACGCCTGGCCCATCATCGCGCCGAGAAACAGCGCGGGCGTGAAGACGCCGCCCACCGTGCCGGATCCGACCGCCAGCGGCGTCACGACGAGACGCAGCGCGAGCAGGGCCAGGACGTGGCCCAACCCCCACGGCCGGACGAACAGATTGGCGATGGCTTCGCGGCCGTTGCCGACGAGTTCGGGGTACCACAGAATCGCCACACCGAGGACCAGTCCGGCCGTGGCCATCGCGAGCGGGCGGGGCAGACGAAGCCTCCGGTACATCGCCGCTGACGCGCGCAACGCAGCGAGGAGCAGAGCGGCGACGGCTCCGCCGAGAATCCCCAGCGCCGCATATGCGGCGATCTCCCAGGGTGAACTCATCCGAAGCGAGGGCACGCGGAACACCGGCATGTTGCCGAACACCGCCCACGTCAGCAAGGTGGCCGTGCCGGAGGAGACCACGAGCGGCGCGAGCAGGTCCAGTGCGACGCTGCCGAACACGATTTCCAGCACGAACAGGGCGGCGCCGAGCGGGGCGTTGTAGGCGCACGCCAGGCCGGCCGCGGTGCCACAGCCGGCCAGGACGCGCAGGCGGCGGCCTTGCAGGCCCAGCCGCTTCCCGTACTGCGAGGCCGCCGTCGCGGCGAGCAACGCGATCGGGCCCTCGCGGCCCACGGCTCCGGCTGCTGCCTGCGTGACGAGCGACGATGTCGTGCTGATGAGACCGGCGCGCAGCGGCAGGACGCCATCCCTGAGCAAGACG
>JAPKZP010000099.1 GCA_026393735.1 Acidobacteriota bacterium | reverse complement strand
GACAGTACTTTGCCCGTCACGCTGTCCACCGCGACCAGCAGTTTGTTGCCGGCGACGGCGAACAGCCGGTGATTGGCGACGTCGAAGGAGAGCCCGGACGCTTCTTCGCCGGGTGCAATCGGCCACTTCGCCACGACCGTGTGGTTCGTCGTGTCGATGGCCACGATCTCGTTCGTGTCTTCGATGTTGTTGTAGATGCGATTGGCCTTCACGTCCACGACGGCGAACTCGGGTTTGCCGGGAAGCGGGATCGTGGCCTTCACGTCGCCGGTGGCCGCGTCGAACACCGTCGCGTTCTTGCCACGGCCGTTGAAGGTGTAGACCTCCTTGTGGCCCGGTTCGTAGAGGATACAGTCCGGGTTCTCACCGGTCTTCACCGTGCCCGTGATCTGCAGTGTCTTCGCATCGACGATGGACGCCGTGTTGTCGCGGCCGTTGCTGACGAAGAGGCGGCCGAGGTCCGGGGCGATGGCGATGCCGTGAATGCCGGGCGCGGGCGCAATCTCGCCCACCACGTCGTTCGTGTCGATGTCGATCACGACGGCCTTTGTCGCGTGCGAGACGTAGAGCCGGCGGGCGGCCGCGTCGACGGAGAGGTAGTCCCATCCGCCGTCACTGCCGACCTTGATCTCGGTCAGCAGTTTGTATGGTCCCTCGGCCGCCGGAAGTGCGGCCGGCGCCTTTTTGGCGGTTGACGCGGGCGGCGTGGTCTGGGCGCCGGCGAGCGCGGGCGCGATCACGGCGACAGACAACATGAGCGCACACACACGAGCGAGTTTCATCAGAACCCTCCATCGGTGGCCGACAGGCCTGCTGCCAGACGGCAGCAGACCACACGAACCTGAAGATCGCCTGAAGCCGCCGAACCGGCCGACGTCAGCCAGTTCGACTATCCCTTGAAAAAGTCCGCCACGAAAGGATTATCCGGGCGAACCGGCTCAACCTCTACGCCATACGCATCGCGAAAGGCCCGGCCCGAGACCCGTCGAGGGGACCACTTGATTTCGAACGCCTGCAAGCCGTTTGCTTGTTTCACAACCAGATCCACCTCCGACTGCGCCCGCGAGCGCCAGAAGAACAGCTCTGCCGGCGAGCCGAGCAGAATATTGCGCTTGGCCACCTCGGCGATGACCCAGTTCTCCCACAACGCGCCGATGTCGGGCCGGAATTCATCCGTTGAATAGGCGTTGAGCAGGGCGTTGCGGATGCCCGTGTCCCAGAAGAACACTTTCTGGCTCTTGGCGATTTCCTTACGGGGATTGGTGCTGAAAGACGGCAGCCGGAAGACGACGAAGGTCTGTTCCAGCAGGTCCAGGTAACGATCCACCGTCGGTCGCGCCATCTGCAGTTGCGTCGCCAGTTCGTTCACCGACACCTCGGAGCCTGCCTGGTGCGCCAGCAACAAGAGCAACCGCCTGATGAGTTCCGGTGTCTTGACCAGCCCGGTCTGGAGCAGATCCTTCCAGAGGTAATCAGAACTCAGTTCGCGCAGCAATTGCGTGGGTTGGTCACTCGTCACGATCTCCGGATAGCTGCCGAAAGCCAGCCGTTGCATCAGGAAGGCCCGAACTTGCGGCGCGAAGTGCTGACACAAGTGGCCGGGGGCGGCGTCGGCATTGGCCCAAGCTTGAGTGCCCAGCGTCTCGGCAAACAGCAGGGGCGGCAGCACGAGCTTCCGGCTGCGACCAGTGAGGCTCTCCGCCGCCTGATCGAGCAGGTTCAGCGAGGAGGAGCCGAGCAGAAGGAACTTCGCGGGTAGCCGCAGATCATGCCAGCCTTTGATGATGCGGGATGTTTCGGGCAGGCGTTGCGCTTCGTCAATCACCAACACCGACGGATTGCCGAGGGAACGCAAGCCATCGCCAGGCGAAAGAGCCGCGGCGGCCTGGAAACGAGCCTGGTCCACCTGGACATCGAAATTGAGGAACACCGCTGGCTGCCCCGCCAACACGTGTTCCACCAACGTCGTCTTGCCGACTTGGCGCGCGCCGAGAATGACTCCAATCTTGCCGCTGACGAGAATTTCGTTCAGCGGCTGCTCGGCTGCTCTTGCTAGATACACGCAACACAGTATAACCGTATATTTTGCATACTGCAAGTTACAAAATCGACTCACGTCGCAAATTTGTTGCAGTTCTGGCAACCTCAAGCAAGGAAGTGGGCTGCGCTATCGCCGCGGCCGCTAGCGGATCACTTTGGGCCGGCTGCTTTGGGAATGTTCAATCCCCGGCCGCGCGGATACAGGCCGGGCAGCGACACGGGTAGGGTGCCCGACACGGGAATCTCGCCCGTGAGCGCCCGGGCAACGGCTCGTTGGGTGACCGGGTAGGGGCAGTAGGCTGCGATGTAGGCGTTGGCCGTCGGCATCGCGGAGAGCAGATAGGGATTCCCGAACGACACGACGATCAGCGGCAAGTCGCGCTTCGTCAACTCGTCGGCGATGCGCTGGCCCGCCGGAGGCAGGCCGACGGATCCTTTCCCGCTGCGGGCGCGGACAAGGCTCGAGAAGATCACCGCATCGAACTTTTCGGCGTCGAGCCGTCGCGTCAGCCTGGTGTGTTCCGCGTCGGTAGCGCGTGAGTCGAACGCGATATGCTCGACCGGCACCTTGCGGCTTCTCAATTCGTTGACGCGCGCCATCGCCGTGAACGCCCCGTCATCGTCTACCAAGGAAAGATGGAGGACGCGCGACATCGCCGAGAGCCCGAGCGGAAGCAGGTGACGCTCGTCGCGGACCAGCGTGATCGATCGGTCCGCGATCTCCTGGGCCACCGCGAGGTCGGCCGCAGGCGACACGTCGCGGTCCACGTCGGCGAGCCCGACGACACGGCGTTCGTGCAGGCCAAGCCGCGCCTTGGCTGCGAGGATGCGCTCCACCGACTGGGTGATCCGCGCTTCGGAGATGTCGCCTCGACTGACCGCCGCTTTGACGCCGGCAATCGCCGCGTCGATGTCCGGGCATTTCTCGATCATGTCCATGCCCGCCTTGATGGCTTCGACCGCGGCGGCGGCGGCATCGTAGCGGGCGGAAATGCCGGCCATGTTCATGGCGTCGGACACGATCAGCCCGCGGAACGCCAGGTCCCCACGCAGCAGTCCCGTCAGCACGGCCGGCGACAGCGTGGCGGGCCTGGTGACGCGTGACGCGTCGGCCTCGGTGCGCGACAGGAACTCGGCCGCGTCTCGTTCGGTGGCGCTCAACTGGCGCAGCGGGGCGGCGGCGACGCTGTCGATCTGCGGCAGGGCGATGTGGGCCGACATGATCGAGCCGACGCCGTGCGCGATCGCGGCCCGGAACGGCACGAGCTCCAGGCTGTCGAGGCGTGCCCGGCTGACATCGACGATCGGAAGCCCGATGTGGGAGTCGGTGGCCGTGTCGCCGTGGCCGGGGAAGTGCTTGGCGCACGCGAGCGCGCCGGCCGACTGGGCGCCGTCGACGAATGCCGACACGAACGTGGCGACCTGCTGGGGATCCTCGCCGAACGAACGGACGTTGATCACCGGATTGTCCGGGTTGTTGTTCACGTCGGCGACCGGTGCGTAGAGCCAGTTGATGCCTATCGCCCGGGCCTCGCGCGCCGTGATTTCGCCCTGCATCCGCGCGAACTTCGGATCGCCCGTGGCTCCGACCGCCATGTTGGGCGGCCACCACGGCGTGTCGTTGAGGCGCATGCCCAGGCCCATCTCCAGGTCCGCGGAGACGAGCAGGGGCAGCCGGGACAGATCCTGCATCCGGTTGGTCAGGACGGCGGTCGCCCAGACGTCGCTGCGGAACAGGATGATGCCGCCAACCTTGCTGTCGCGGACGTGATGCTCGAGCTGCCGGTACAGGTCGCTGCCGCGATTCATGAAGCTCGCGTTGGCGTCGGCCATGAACATCTGGCCGATCTTCTCGTCCAGCGTGAGCTTCGCGAGGGTCTTGCGCACCCACGCCGCTTCCTTCTTCGTCAGGGCGCGATTGACCGGTGCGTACGGGCGCGACTGCCCCTCCATCAGCGAGGGCATGACCAACGCGCCAGCGAGCAGCAACACGAACAGCTTCTTCATTCCGAGCGGTCTCCGATGAAAGGACGATCATGGCACGTCTGGCGCTGAAGTGGCGGGGTCTCCGCCGTCGCGCGCTTGCGGGCACGCACGAACGCCTCGCCATCCCGCCGGCCGAGGTCGTAAGCGGACTGGAGCTTCTCCGGGCTCGTGTAGTCCCAGGCGCTCACGGCGATCGTCATGGACGGCTGGACGTACGTCCTCCCGGGGATGTCCGGCAGCTTCGGATACCGCCGCGTCAGCATCACGAGCGTCTCCCCGGGAGCATCGTCGAGGGCACACACCGGCACGTTGTCGACGACCCCGCCGTCGAGGACGTAGCGGCCCTTCCACGTCCGCAGAGACGTCATCGGCGGCGAACACGACGAGGCCAGGATCAGATCCGCCAACTCTTCCGGCGTCGCGCACTCGCGCACCGACACGACCTCGGGCCTGAAGCCGAGAGCGAGGGGCAGCGTCGGATGCACGACTCGCCGGACGCGCTTGTCGAAGTTGTAGGCCGCCGCCGCCGCGAGGGCGCCCGTGCGCGGCCCGAGCCAGCGCGGCACATGCCCGAGGAGCAACCGGATCTCCGGCCCGGCGTGGACCCTCGCGAGCGCGGCCGGGTCGAAGAGTTCCAGCACGGCCCGTCGGTACATGCGTTCGTGCGGGAAGACCGGGTTTTTCCCGAAGACGTTGCGCGGGTAGAAGTTCCTGGGATTCGCGCGGGTCGCGGCCTGGAAGAGGCGCAACGCGTCCTCGCCGATGCCCGCGTTGAGCGCGCAGGCGATGGACCCGGCGGCGCTGACCGACGCGATCTGCTTCGGGGCGAGCGCGAGCGGCCCCTGCACTTCCCGCCAGAAGCCTGCGTGCCAGAAGCAGCGGCTGCCGCCGCCGGCAAAGACAACGCTGTCGAACCTGGGCAGATCAGGATGCGACATGAGTCCAGCGTGGCGCGTCATTCACGACGTTCATTATGGGCCTTCGGGCGCCCGTGGCTGTGGAAATGGCGCCAGGCACCTTCCTTCCGGAGTTTCAGTCTGCGTGGCCACGTGGTGTATACTGTAGTGTAGTTTGTATACAAAGTGGAGGCATGTATGCTTGGAACATCCAGATCCGTCGTGCTCACGCTCCGAGTGCCGCTCGACCTGGATCGTCGCATCGCACAGGCCGCTCGCCGGACGAGGAGGCCGAAGAGCGCACTCCTGCGCGAGGTCCTGCACCATGCCTTCGGCGATGCGCCCGCCCCGGACGATCCCGCACGAGAGGCCCGGCGCCAGTCTCTGCTGGTCAGCGGCCGGGAGTCCGAGCGGGACGCGCTCGACTTCATCGACCATGTCGCCGATGATCGGGGTTGGCAGTGAAGCGCGGCGCCATTGTGGTTGTCGCGGCTCGCGGCCCCTATACCGGCAAGCCACGGCCGGCGGTCGTCGTGCAATCGGATCTCTTCAACCCGACACACGCGAGCGTCACGCTCTGCCCCATCACGTCGGACATCGTCGACGCCCCACTGTTCCGTCTGACGTTGCTTCCCGGTTCGAGGACCGGCCTCACGAACGTGTCCCAGGTGATGCTCGACAAGATCGTGAGCGTGCCACGCGGTGCGATTACCCGGGAGATCGGCGAGTGCGACAGCCGCGAGCTCGAGGCTGTCGACGAGGGACTGCGGCGGTGGCTCGGGCTCGCCTGACGGGCTACTTGAGCGAGAGCTTGAGCGCGATGAGAGCCTTCGCGTCCTCGATGTCCCGCTTCCGCTTCGGAACGATGGTCAGGCCGCGAATCTTCCCGTAGGTCTTGCCGGCCTTGAATTGTTCCTTCAACGCGTCGGCAATGGCGCTCGCGGCGAGCGCTGACGCGGCCTTGTCGGTGAAGTAGAACGTGATCCTGAACGCGCCCTCGACCACCGAGACCCAGCAGACCGTCTTCGACTTCCG
>JAPKZP010000254.1 GCA_026393735.1 Acidobacteriota bacterium | reverse complement strand
TTTACCATGCCGCCCCAGGACGGCATCCAGAGGATCAGCGAGAAGAGCATCCCGAGCGTCGACGCCCACTCCGGCAGGGCCGAATAGTGGAGGTGCTGAGGGCCCGCCCAGCTGTAGACGAAGACCAGGGACCAGAAGTGCATGATCGACAGCCGGTAGCTGAACACCGGCCGGTCCGCCGCCTTCGGGAGGTAGTAGTACATCAGGCCGAGAAACGGCGTCGTCAGGAAGAACGCCACCGCGTTGTGGCCGTACCACCACTGCATCAGCGCGTCCTTGACGCCGGCATAGGCCGAGTAGCTCCCGAGCCAGGAGTACGGCATGGCCATGCTGTTGCCGATGTGGAGGATTGCGACCGCGACGATGGTCGCAAGGTAGAACCAGATCGCGACATAGAGGTGCTGCTCGCGCCGGATCGCGATCGTCCCGAAGAAGTTGACGGCGAAGGTCACCCAGAGGACGGCGATGGCGATGTCGAGGGGCCAGGGCAGCTCGGCGTACTCCTTGGCCTGGGTGAACCCGCCGACCAGCGACAGCGCCGCGGCCACAATCAGCAGCTGCCACCCCCAGAAGTGGAACGTCGAGAGCGCGTCGCTGAAGAGCCGCGTCTTCAGCAGCCGCTGCATCGAGTGGTAGGTGCCGGCGAAGATGATGTTCCCGCAGAACGCGAAGATGACCGCGTTCGTGTGGAGCGGCCGGAGCCTGCCGAACGTGAGGTACGGCGCGAGGTTCAGCGCCGGCAGGAAGAGCATGGCCGCGATCAGGACGCCCACGAGCATGCCGACCACGGCCCACACGACGGCGGCGAGGAAGAACAGCCGCGGGGTTCGATCATCGTAGCGCACGGTGTCGCTCATCGGTCTCCCATCCTCTTCAGGTACGTTCCCCTGGGGTCGCCCGCCCTCAGGGGCCGGCCTCCGGATACCTTTTTCGACGCACGTCACCGTGCGAAGGAAAGTCCGTGGATGCAAGTGGTACGAGTGCCGGATAACTGGTTGTCGCGTCTCCAGTTCTCCCGGACTCCGCGGGGGGCGCGCCGCACTTTATCACAACCCCCCTCGCGCGGCTTGACGTGCCCTGACACCTCGTTCTGCGATTCTCGTAGTCAGTCGGCGTGAATGGTGCGGAGCGACTCCGGCGGTGGTATGTTCTGTTCGAATCACGATCAGGTGACCCGCAGGGCCCGATCGCACCGCCGAGGAGGACGCCCCGTGACGAGCCACGCGTCAAGAGCAGTGCTTATCGTGGCCGCTGCCTGGCTGGCCGGCCTTCAGGCCACCCTCCCGGCCGTACCCGTCGACCCGAGCCCCGCAGCAGCCTGGAATCGGGACGCCGTGTGCGGTCCGCCGCACATGAGGGAGTTCGGCCCGCCCCGCAAGACCGAGAGGACCTCGTGTGCGCCCGCGTACTGCGTGGACCTGGGCGCAGGGGAACGCGTCTGTTCGTGCCGCACGATCGGACCAGGCGACGATGTCAGCGTCGAAGTGCTGTTCGAGCGCCCACCCGCGGAGCCGATCCGCATGGCGTCGGATCTCTGGGAGATGGCGGGCTCGGACGCGTTTCGCGTGTTTCGCAGTGATCTCACCGGAGATGGCCAGGCGGAAACCATCGTGGCGACCCTTGTAAACAGAGGGAATGGCATGGGGGTGGAATCCTGGCGGGTCAGCGTAATCGACGGCCGCCACCCGGCGACGCCCGCGTCGTGGGAGGCGCAGGATTTTGGGGTGCTGAGTATCTTCACGAGGCCCGCCAGCGGCGGACCGTGCAGACTGCTCGCTGGAGAATGGATCCCTGGCCACGATCCGGCTCGGGGCGAGGGACTGTACTTCGTGGGCCGCTGGCTGCGGTTCTTGTCACCAGGCCCCGACGGGCCCGGGACGTCCGGCAGCCGGTTCGAACCGGAGACCGAGCGCCCTGTCATCCGCCGACGGCTGCTCGTTGATTTCGAGCGCGAACGCCTCTCGGCGATGGACGCGGACCCGAATCGGCCCGTGGCGTGGTTCGCCTCGCCGGCCGTAGAGTCGGTCGGACACCTGTGCCACGCGGCCGAGGATCTCGTCTTCGGGTTCCGTACCGTCACCGGGCTGCTCGCGTCCGTCTGCCGCGCCCGCTCGGACGAGTATCTCGTGTACCGATCGCAGGCGCCGCGTGGCGTGGTCGAGCAGTTCCCGGCACGGCTGGAGGGAAGCTGGGGCCAGTTCGAACTGTCGTCGTACTTCCGGGGCGGAGGCGTGCAGAATGCGGGGCTGGATCTCACCGGACTGCGCTTCAACGGGCCGCACGGGGACGTCGAGGTGTTCCAGGACTGGTCGGCGGCATCGAACAAGTGGCTCGTCGGGCTGACGCTGACGGACCGCGGCACCGGGAAGCCGGTCACGCTCGACGCCGATCCCTCGACGCAACTCGGCGCGCTCAGCCGCCTTCGCGGCGCGCCGCGCCTGGCGCGCGTGTCGGGCCGCGCCCCGAATGGGGCTCTGTGACGTTCGCTTACACGAACATGTCCTGGGCCCAGCCGGCACGCTCGAGGTTGATCTCGCTCATTCGGCTGGTGCCGAGGCCGAACTTCTCGTCCCCGACGCTCACGCAGAGCGGTGGCGGTGACAGCGGCCAGTCCTCCCCGCGCAGCGCCCGC
>JAPKZP010000173.1 GCA_026393735.1 Acidobacteriota bacterium | reverse complement strand
GCCGCGACGGCGGCGATCTTCGCCGTGCGCGGCCAGGTGATCGGCGACTGGGCGAGCGAGTTCGGGCTGACCGAAACGCAGAAGGGCGAGATCCTCGGGGTGGGGTTGTGGCCGTTCGCCGCGGCCATCGTGCTGGTGAGCCTGGTGGCGGACCGCGTCGGCTACGGCAAATGCCTGTGCTTCGCCTTCACCTGTCACGTGGCGTCCACGCTGATCCTGCTGTTCGCCAAGGGGTACTGGTGGCTGTACGCCGGCACGTTCCTCGTCTCGATCGGGAACGGCTCGGCGCAGGCCATCGCCGACCCCCTCGTCGCGTCCCTGTACCGGCACAACAAGACGACCTGGCTCAACATCCTCCACGCGAGCTGGCCGGCGGGCATGGTCGCGGGGGGTGTGGCGGGCATCGCGCTGGGGGTGGGCGGCGGACTGGACTGGCGATGGCGCATCGGCATGCTGCTGGTGCCGATCGCCCTGTACGGCATCCTCATGCTCGGCCGCCGCTTTCCGGTCCACGAACGCATCGAAGCTGGCGTCTCGGACCGCGAGATGTTCCGCGAGACGGGCGGCGTCGGCTTGCTCCTCGTGCTGGTCTTCATGTTCGGCGAGTTCGGGCGGGGGGGTCTTCGGCGCGTTCACCCGTTCGCTGGGGCGGCCCATGTTCCTCCTGCTGCTGGTGCTGATGATTCCGTTGGCGACGACGGAACTCGGCACGGACAGTTGGATCACCTCGCTGATGGAAGGGCCGATGAAGGCGATGGCGTTGAACGCGGGCTGGGTGCTGGTCTACACCTCGTTCATCATGATGATTCTGCGCTTCAGCGCCGCGCCCGTCGTCCGACTGCTCACCCCGCTCGGCGTCCTGATTGCCAGTTGCGCGCTGGCCACCGCAGGCCTCGTCGCCCTCAGCCACGCGACGGGCATGGCCATCCTGCTGGCCGCGACGCTTTACGGCATCGGCAAGACCTACCTGTGGCCCACGATGCTCGGCATCGTGGCCGAACGCTTTCCGAAAGGCGGCGCGCTCGCGATGAACGCCACCAGCGCGGTCGGCATGATGAGCGTGGGCATCGTGGGCACGGTCTTCCTCGGCCTGATCCAGGACCGTGCCGTCGAAACCCGCCTGCAGGCCGAACAACCCGCGTTGCACCAGCAGGTCGTCGTCGGCAAGCACAGCGTCCTGGGCGACTACCAGGCGGTGGATCCCGACAAGGTCAAGACCTTGAACGCGGACCAGCAGGCGGCCATTCACGAACTGAGCGGAGCGGCCAGCAAGAACGCGTTGGCGACCACCGCGATCTTCCCGGCGGCGATGTTCGTCGCGTACGGGGGCTTGTTCCTGTTCTTCCGCAAACGGGGCGGCTACCGCGCCGTTGCCCTCGCCCCTCCATCCTCGAACCACCCCTGAGGCACCGAAAGAAAGTTGGCATCAACATGCTGCTAAGGAACACGACCATGCACCCGCTCACACGCCGCCGTTTCCTCGCCGCCGCCGCCGGCGCGCTCGCCGCGCCGCTCTTCCTGACCGCCTCCGTGCTGGGACGCGGCGGGCGCGTCCCGCCTAGCGGGAAGATCACCGTGGGCATGATCGGCGTGGGCGGGCGCGGGCACGACCACACGCGCGCGCTGCTGGCGCGGGACGACGTGCAGATCGTCGCCGCCTGCGACGTGTTCCGCGCCAAGGCCGAGGACGTGGCGCGGCTGGCGGAGGGGCAGT
>JAPKZP010000333.1 GCA_026393735.1 Acidobacteriota bacterium | reverse complement strand
GGGGCGTCAGCGCAGGGAAACCCCTGTTGCTGTTGTCTGATGGAGCGCAAATCATGAAACGGCACCGCACCCTTCTCCTTCTCGCGCCCGTGGTACTCGTGACCGTCTGCGGTTGTGACGCGATCAAGAGCTCGAACCCGACCAGCCCAGATGTCGCGGGACCGATTGCCGGCGTGAGCATCACCGCCCCGACGCCGGTCACCCCCGGTCAGGGCTCGACGATTCGTTCGGAGGAGCAACCCGTCACGCTGACGGTGCAGAACTCGACGACGAACGGTCAGCGGCCCATCACCTACGTGTTCGAACTGGCTTCAGATTCAGGCTTTTCGAACCGCATCCTCGTCCGAGAGGGCATCCAGCCCGGCGGGGATGGCAAGACCGCCCTCCGGCTGCCCGACGCGCTCGCGGCCGACCGGACCTACTTCTGGCGCGCGAAGGCCGAAGACGGCGCGAACGCGAGCCCGTATTCTGCGGCGGTGAGCTTCGCCGTCGTGAACATCGCGGTCATTCAGCCGCCGGTTCCCGTCGCCCCCATCGGAGGAGCGACGACGTCATCGCAGTCGCCGCAGTTTTCGGTTCAGAACTCGTCCAGGACCGGCCCGGCTGGCGCCATCAGTTACACTTTTGAAATTTCCGAGAATGAATCGTTCACGGCCATGGTCGCCGTCGTCACGATCGCCGAGGGCACGAGCCCGACCAAGTTCACGATTGCCCAGCAGTTGAAAGAGAGGACCCGGCACTACTGGCGGGCGCGCGCGTTCGATTCGAACGTCATGAGCGACTGGACCGTCACCCAGTCATTCGTCACGCCGGCCGCGCCGACGGTGCCGACACCGACGCCGACGCCGACGCCCACGCCGGGCAGCTGGCCGAGGACGGGCGAAGAGGTCGTGAACTACGTCACGACGCGTTATCCGGACAAGCTCGTCGCAGGCGTCAGCCTGTCCCAGCGGCAGGCCAACATGGCCTTCATCCGCGACCGGATGATTGAGGCGGGCATCTGCGGCGGCATGGATCTCGGGCTGAACCTGAAGCGCGGGGGACCGGAGATCAGCATCGACTTCCTGGTGCACCGCAGCAACGGCCAGGACATCGGGGTCGACATCGGGTACGACTATGACAACACCAGCACGACCCTGAGGGTGTACTGGGGTGCCGGCGCTCCCGGTCCGTACTATCAGCGTTACACGCCCCGCCCGACCTGTCAGTAGCGCACTCCCGTCGACGGCGCACGGAGACCCGGTCCCGTGCGCCGTTCGTCTGTACCGAAGGGCTTCCGCCGGTTGACCCCCGCTCCCCCCCACGTTACGATGGCGTATTGGCCCCATCTGTCTACGTGTCAGACAGATAGCTCCAGCTATCCATGTCCAAACGCACCTTTACCGCGAAGTACCTTGCTCGAGCCGCCGCGGGTGTCCCGCGGGACCTCCTGAACACTTTTGTGGCGTCGAAGATTCGGCCGATCCGGCCGACGGTCCTGATCTTCAACTGCACCTTCGTCTGCGATGCCCGTTGTGAGATGTGCAACAACTGGAAGCGCGGCAACCGGAAGGAGGACATGACGCTGGAGCAGGTGGACCACGCCATGAACCACCCGTTCTGGGGCGCGGTTGAGAACCT
>JAPKZP010000167.1 GCA_026393735.1 Acidobacteriota bacterium | reverse complement strand
CGCCGGACGCGGTTCCTTACACGAATTCCCCAGTCGCGTCAGAACTCGCTGTCTTCCCAGGGAAGTGTGGTGCCGAGGGGCAGAATTGAACTGCCGACACCGTGATTTTCAGTCACGTGCTCTACCAACTGAGCTACCTCGGCACTGAGGTGGAGCGCTTGGCGAGACCAGCAATATAACATGCAGATCCGCCGCGGGCCAAGCCTCGCGGCGGACCCCATGCGAAGGCTCAGCGCCGCGCCGGCGCCGGCTTGTCCTTTTCCTTTTCAGCCGGCGGCTCCGGGGCCGCGGCCTCCGCTCCGCCGAGGCCGAGTTCCTTGCGGACACGGTCTTCAATCGTCTTGCACAGCTCGACGTTGTCCTTCAGGAACTGCTTCGCGTTCTCGCGCCCCTGGCCCAGCCGTTCGCCGCCGTACGAGAACCACGTGCCGCTCTTCTCGACGATCTTCCGGTCGACCGCGAGATCGAGCAGGTCGCCTTCCTTCGAGATGCCCTCGCCGTAGAGGATGTCGAACTCGGCTTCGCGGAACGGCGGCGCAACCTTGTTCTTCACGACCTTCACGCGCACGCGGCCGCCGATGACGGCTTCGCCGTCCTTGATGCTCGCGATGCGCCGGATGTCGAGGCGCACCGACGCGTAGAACTTCAGGGCCCGTCCGCCCGTCGTCGTCTCCGGGTTGCCGAACATGACGCCGATCTTCTCGCGCAACTGGTTGATGAACACCAGGCACGTCTTCGACTTCGACACGACGCCGGTCAGCTTGCGGAGCGCCTGGGACATCAGCCGGGCCTGGAGCCCCATCTGCGCTTCACCCATCTCGCCTTCGATCTCGGCGCGCGGCACGAGCGCCGCCACGGAGTCGACGACAACGACGTCCACGCCGCCCGACCGCACGAGCACCTCGACGATTTCGAGCGCCTGTTCGCCGTTGTCGGGCTGCGACACGAGCAGGTTGTCGAGTTCGACACCGAGCTTCTGCGCGTAGCTGGCGTCGAGGGCATGCTCGGCGTCGACGAACGCCGCCATGCCGCCCAGCTTCTGCGCCTGCGCAATCACCTGCAGCGCCAGCGTGGTCTTGCCCGACGACTCCGGCCCGTAGATTTCCACGACGCGGCCACGCGGCAGTCCGCCCACACCCAGCGCGTAATCGAGGCTGACGGCGCCCGTAGGAATCGCATCGATCGGCAGGATCGGGCCCTTCTGCCCCAGCCGCATGATCGAGCCCTTGCCGAACTGCTTCTCGATCTGAGTGACGGCCACATCCAGGGCTTTGGTGCGCTCAATACGTTCATCGACGGCCATGTCTGCTCCTTGAAAAGTGTCCTGCCGGTCCGAGTATTCTAGGATCGTGCCGGAGATTAGTCAAGCGAAGATAAGCGCAAGGCAAGATATTAAGTCCATAATATCAATAGGTTACGGGATGCAAGACTTTCGCCTCAACATGCGACGCCGCCCGCGTGGCAACGCTGGCCACGTTTCGTTCCCCGGCGGCTGGCGTTTCTGGCAATCGCCCCGAGGCGCATGCCCGGAGATTCCGGCCGGACGGGTTCCAGCTCCAGTCCGCTCGAGGTTGCCCCGATGTGGCAGAGATTGCTACCGTGACAGGATGCCAAGTCCGATCGGACATGCCCTGGCTGGGGCGACGGTTGCCTGGGTGGCTCAGGCGGTGCCGGCCTTGCGGAATCAGGGACCGGGTCGCCGCTGGCTCATGGCGGGATGTATAGGCCTGGCCATGGTGTCCGACATGGACATCGTGCTGGCGACGCACCGGGGCTTCAGCCACAGCCTGGGAGCCACGGTGATCGTCGCGGGCGCAGTGGCGCTAATCGCCTGGCGCCAGCGCTGGCCCGCTGCGGCGCTTGCAATGCTCGCCGGCGTGGCGTTCGGCAGCCACGTCGTCCTGGACTGGCTCGGCCACGACTCCTCGCCGCCATTCGGCATCATGGCACTCTGGCCGGTGAGCCGCGACTACTTCATCTCCGGCGTGGATCTCTTTGCGGACGTCTCGCGGCGCTACTGGAGGCCGGACGAGTTCATCTTCGGCAACCTGCGCTCGCTCGCACAGGAACTTGTCATTCTCGTGCCGCCGGCCCTCGTCGCGTGGTTCGTGCCGCGTCGTCAGTACTGGTAGAAGCCCCGGCCGCTTTTCCGGCCCAGGTGCCCGGCCGCCACCATCCGGCGGAGCAGGGGACACGGACGGTACTTCGTGTCGCCCATCCCGGTGTGCAGCACTTCCATGATCGCGAGGCATACATCGAGCCCGATGAAGTCGGCCAGCGTGAGGGGGCCCATCGGATGGTTCATGCCCAGCTTCATGACGGTGTCGATGGCTTCCGGCGTGCCCACGCCTTCCATCACGGCGTAGATCGCCTCGTTGATCATGGGCATCAGGATCCGGTTGGCGATGAAGCCGGGGTAGTCCGCGGCTTCGACGGGCGTCTTGCCGAGTTGCTTGCACAGGTCGGTGGCTGTCGCCATGGCCTCGGCCGATGTCGCCTGGCCCCGGATGAGTTCGACGAGCGTCATCAGCGGCACCGGGTTCATGAAATGCATGCCGAGCACCAGGTCGGGACGCTTCGTCGCGGCGGCGAGCAACGTGATGGAAATGGACGACGTGTTCGACGTCAGCATGACCTCAGGACGGGTGATCCGAT
>JAPKZP010000659.1 GCA_026393735.1 Acidobacteriota bacterium | reverse complement strand
GCCGCGCCGGTGCAGGCGGCGCCAGCGCTGCCGCCCCCGGCTACAAGCGCGCCGGCTCCGGCGGCGCCGCCCACCGCGACGGCAACAGGGGCACCGGCGGCGCCCGCCGTGCCGGCTGGCGGAGTCGCAGCCCCTGCCGGGCAGGGCGCGCCCATGGCGATCCGCCTCGTCGCCAACGCCGCGTGCTGGCTGTCGCTCACCGTCGATGGCACGCGAGTGGTGTCGCGGACGCTCGACCCGGGGGAACGCGTCGAGTACCAGGCGCACCGCTCGATCGAGATCGTCGCGGGGAATGCCGGGGCGCTCGCCGTGACGTTGAATGGCCAGCCGGCCAAGCCCATCGGGACACCGGGTCAGGTCGTGACCACCACGATCACGGTGGAGTCGCTGAAGAACTTCCTGCAGTACCCCTGACATGGACTCGCTGTACCGTACGCCGCTGCTGGATTGCTTTCGGCGCGGCGAGGTCGCGCCGGACGTGCGCATGCTCGCGGCCCAGGGTGTGCTCGCGCCCCGCGCGCACGAGCAACTCGGCCTGCTCGTGATGTTGACCGGGGATGCGGACCCGGCGATTCGCGCTGCCGCCGGTACGACGCTCGACAGGATTCCCGCGAGCGCCCTCGCACGGTTCCTCGGCCGTCCCGACGTGTCACCCGAGATCAAGGACTTCTTCGCGGCGCGCGGTGTCGTTGCCGAGGCATCGCCGGCCGACGACCACGACGAACCCCTCGTCGCGCCGGAGGGGGAGCCCGATCCCCCGGTGGACGAGACGATCGCGGCCCGCGGCGACGACGATGCGGCGGACGACGAAGGCCGCCTGGGCACCGGGCAGCGCCTCGCGCGCATGAACGTCACGCAGAAGATCAAGGCGGCGATGCGGGGGTCGCGCGAGGAGCGGAACATCCTCATCCGCGATCCGAACAAGCTGGTGTCGCTCTCGGTGCTGAGCAGCCCGAAGGTCGCGGACCAGGAAGTCGAGGCGTACGCGAAGATGGGCAGCGTGTCGGAGGACGTGCTGCGGGTGATCGGGACGACGCGTGCGTGGACGAAGGTCTACAGCGTCGTCCGCGGCCTCGCGTTCAATCCGAAGACGCCCATCGCGTTGTCGATGGGACTCGTGAATCGACTCGTGGAGAAAGACGTGCGGATGCTCGCGGGCGACCGCAACATCCCCGAGCCGGTGAAGCTTCTCGCGCGCAAGATCATGCAGGCGGGGCAGTCCCGCAGGCACTAACCCCAGAGCTCACGTGCGCCGGTCGTGGAGCAGGCCTTCAGGCCTGCTTGGCGCCCCGGCTCTTCGCAGGGCCCGCCTTTGCGGTACCCGCCTTTGCAGCCCCCGCCTTCGCGGGCCCTGGCCGCACCCCCCACTCGGACCGCATCTGCGACAGGCCGTCCATGAACACCGACACGCGCTCGCGGTCCTCCTCGGTCTTCAGGGTCTTGACCAGGTCGATGGCCCGCTCGAGGTCCCGCTGGATCGTGGCCTTCGTCGTCGCATAGTACAGCTGCTTGATTTCGGCAACCGTGTCCATGATGCCTTCCTTGGCTACTGCACCCTGAGTCCGTCGGTTTCGATGTGATAGTCGAGCACGCGGGCGCCGCCGGCGGTCAGCGCCTCGCGCACGCGTCCCGTGTCGCCGGGACTGGCGAAGCAGAACAGGCATCCGCCGCCGCCCGCGCCGCACACTTTGGCCGCGACCGCCCCGGCGCGGCCGGCCCGCGCGATCAGGTCGTCGATCTGCGGCGTCGTCACGCCAGGCGCCAGGCGCTTGCGGTTGTCCCACTCGCGGGCGATCTGGCGTCCCACCTCCGGCCAGTCGCCGGCGTCCAGGGCCGCGCGCATCAGCACGGCCGTGTCACGAATCCGCTGAAAGGCATCTACGACGTCGCGGTCGCCGTCGAGATGCCGCTTCATCATCTCCCAGTTGTTCGTTCCGGAATTACGTGGCGCGCCCGTATAGGCGAGGACGATTCTCCGCTCCAATTCGCCCGGGTCGATCCCGATGGCGACCCGCCTGACCCCGTCGACGCCGAGTTCGACGGCGGACACGCCGCCGTACATAGCCGGGCGGTAGTCCTGCACGCCGGTCGGGCAGCGGATGGCCTGCGCCTCGACGTTCTTCGCGATCTCGAGCAGCGGCTCGGCATCCAGCGAGAGCCCCTTCCAACGCGCGAGCGCGCCGCAGACGGCAACGTTGAGCGCCGACGACCCGGCGATGCCGGCGCCGGCCGGCGACTCGGCGCGTGTCGTGAGGGTGACGCCCTCGGCCTGGAAGTACTGGAGCAACTGACCCAGGAGGTCCAACTCGCCGGGCTTCACGAGCTCGGACCAGTGCGCGGCATCCGTCGTGCGGCCGGTGTCGATCGACCGGATCGCGACGCGCCCGTCGTCGCGGGAATCGAGCATGGCGTGCGCGCGCAGGCTGATGGCGGCGTTGAGCGTCACCGCGCCCGGGTGGAAGAGATACAGCGGCCAGATGTCGATAGTGCCGCCTGCCAGGTCGATACGCGTCGGAGCGGACGACTCGATGTGCACGCGCCATTATAATGGGACTCGCATGTCGCCAACGGGACTTCGACGCGCGGTGGGCCAGCTCGTCTTCCTCGGCTTCGACGGGTACTCGATTCCCCCGGAGATGCGGTCCCTCGCCCGCGACTTCGACATCGGCGGGGTCGTTCTCTTCAAGCGGAACGTCGAAAGCCCGGAACAGGTGGCGGAGCTGGCATTCGAGGCGGAACGCCTGGTGCCCTCGATGCCGGCATGGGTCGCTGTCGACCAGGAGGGCGGGCGCGTCGCGCGCATGCGGAGGCCGTTCACCGAGTGGCCGCCCATGGCGGCGCTGGGGCGCAGCGGGAGCGAGGATCTCGCCGCCCGGTATGCGCGGGCAATCGCGCGCGAGATCCGCTCGGTCGGCGTCACACTGGATTTTGCGCCCGTGCTCGACGTCCTGACCAATCCGGCCAACCCTGCGATCGGCGACCGCGCGCTGGCGGCGGAGGCCGGCGAGGTGGCCAGGCTGGGCGCCGCGATCATCCGCGGCCTGCAGGCCGAGGGCGTGGCCGCATGCGGCAAGCACTTCCCCGGTCACGGCGAGGCCGGCGTGGACTCGCACCATGACCTGCCTGTCGTGGACCTGCCACCCGACCGCTTCGAGGCGGTGGAGTTCGTCCCGTTCAGGGCGGCGATTGCGGAGTCGGTGGCGGCGATCATGGTGGCGCACCTGCTCGTGCCGGCATTCGACGAGCACCGCCCGACGAGCCTGTCGCGGCATGTCGTGACCACGCTGCTGCGAGAAGGGCTGGCGTTCGACAACCTCATCCTGACCGACGACCTCTCGATGAAGGGATGTGCGTCGCGGTTCACTACCCCTGAGTCGACCGTCCACGCGATCGCGGCCGGGCACGACGGCGCGCTGCTCTGCGAACCGGCGTACGATGCCCAGGCGGCTGCCCTCGAGGGGCTGGTGCACGCGGTGGAAGACGAAACGCTTTCGTACAAACAGGTCGAGGCGTCTGTCGCCCGGCATGCGCGCCTGAAGGTTTCCTATCTCGGTGGACGCGATCGCGCAGCCCGTCCGTCGACACTGTGGCGGGAGGTGGTCGGATGCGCAGCGCACCAGATCATCGCCGCGGAAATGGGGCGGTATGCCTGACCGGCCGCTGCTGAAGCCCCGCGCGCTCCGGCCCGGCGATCGCGTAGCGGTCATCGCGCCGGCCAGCCCGTTCCCGCGCGACGAATTCGACGCCGGGATCGGGGAGCTCCGTGCACTGGGGTTCGACCCGGTGTTCGCCCCGAGCGTCTTCGACCGCCGGCGGTATCTCGCAGGAACAGCCGCGGCGAGGGCTGAGGCCTTGATGGCCGCGTGGCAGGACCCGGCGATCAAAGCCATCTTCACGGCGCGTGGCGGGTACGGCAGTGTGCACCTGCTGCCGTTCCTGTCGCCCGAGATGATGCGGCAGTCTCCCACGCTGCTGGTCGGCTACAGCGACATCACCGCGCTCCTCGCCTTTGTGACCACGCGGTGCCGAATCGCGACGCTCCACGGGCCCACCGTGGCCGGGCGACTCGGGCGGGGCACCGCCGCGTACGACCGGGCGTCCCTGCTGCAGGCGCTGACCGGGATCGGGCCGACGACTCGCCTCGTGGCGGGTGCGATGGAGACGATCGCCGCGGGCGACGCTTCGGGGCCGGTGTGTGGGGGGAACCTCACGCAGCTGGCGGCGTCGCTGGGCACGCCGTACGCGTTCAGCCCTCCGGACGGATGCATCCTGTTTCTGGAAGACGTCAACGAGCGGCCGTACCGGATCGATCGCCTGCTGACGCAGCTCCGCCAGAGCGGCGTGCTCGGCCGGGCGCGTGCGTTGCTGTTCGGCCAGATGCCCGGCTGTGACGAGCCCGATGGGCAGATCACGGCGCGGGAGGTCGTCGCTGATTTCGCAAGCGACTTCGGCGGACCGGTGGCCTGGGGCCTGCCGTCCGGTCACACAGCCGAGGCCGCGTTGACAGTGCCGTTCGGTGTCTGTGGCCGGGTGCGGGCCGACGAGTCCGGCGCCTCGTTCGAGATGCTCGAATCCGCCGTGGTGGATCCCGGGGACTGATGTCTCGTCTGACAGCTGGTGAGATCCGAGACCGGACCCCGGACGCGACAGAGTGGGGGTAGTGTGACGCGCGTACATTTCATCGGGATCTGCGGGACCGCGATGGCCACGCTGGCGGCCATGCTGAGGCGGAAAGGCTTGTCGGTGCGGGGCTCGGACCAGGACGTCTACCCGCCCATGAGCACGTT
>JAPKZP010000011.1 GCA_026393735.1 Acidobacteriota bacterium | reverse complement strand
GCACCTGGCGGACGCGCTCGACCTGCTCGCGCTCGACCTCGGGATCGACGCTCAGCAGATCGATATTCACCGTCTCGTCCGACGTGAACTGGTTGACGCCGACGACGACCTGTTCGCCGCTGTCGACAGCCTTCTGGGCCTGGTACGCCGCGTCCTGGATGGCGCGCTGGACGAATCCCGTCTCGATGGCGGCCAGGGTGCCGCCCATCCGATCGATGCGATCGAGCAGCTCCTGCGCGCCCGCTTCGATGGCGCTTGTCAGCGACTCGATGGCATACGACCCGGCCACAGGGTCGACGGTGTTGGTGGCGCCCGACTCGGCCGCGATGATCTGCTGGGTTCGCAGGGCAATAGAGGCCGACTTCTCCGTCGGCAGCGCGAGCGCTTCGTCGCGGCTGTTGCAGTGGAGCGACTGGGTGCCGCCGAGCACGGCCGCCATGGCCTGGACCGCGACGCGGACGATGTTGTTGTCGGGCTGCTGGGCGGTGAGCGTGCTGCCCGCCGTCTGCGTGTGGAACCGCAGCTGCTGCGCGCGCGGGTTGGTGGCGCCGAAGCGGTCGCGCATGATGCGCGCCCAGAGCCGCCGCGCCGCCCTGAACTTGGCGACCTCCTCGAGGAAGTCGTTGTGCGCGTTGAAGAAGAACGACAGCCGCTGGCCGATCACGTTGACGTCGAGCCCGGCTTCGATGGCCGCCTGCACGTACGCCACCGCGTTCGCCAGCGTGAATGCCACCTCCTGCACGGCTGTCGACCCGGCCTCGCGGATGTGGTACCCGCTGATCGAGATGGTGTTCCAGTTCGGCACCTCGCGCTCGCAGAACGCGAAGACGTCGGTGACGAGCCGCATCGACGGCCGCGGCGGATAGATGTAGGTGCCGCGCGCCACGTACTCCTTCAGGATGTCGTTCTGGACCGTTCCCGACAGGCCGCCGGGCGGCACGCCTTGTCGCCGGGCGACGGCGACATACAGCGCCAGCAGCGTGCTGGCCGTCGCGTTGATCGTCATCGACGTCGACACCGATCCGAGGGGGATGCCGTTGAACAGCTCCGCCATGTCCTCGATCGAATCGATGGCGACGCCGACCTTGCCGACTTCGCCGAGTGCCATCGCGTGGTCCGAGTCGTAGCCGATCTGCGTCGGCAGGTCGAAAGCCACGCTCAGGCCCGTGACGCCCTGTGCCAGCAGGTACCGGTAGCGCTCGTTGGATTGCGTCGCCGTCCCGAAGCCCGCGTACTGGCGCATCGTCCACAGCCGCCCGCGGTACATCGTCGGCTGGATCCCGCGCGTGAACGGGAACTCTCCCGGGTATCCGATCTCCCGGGCCGGGTCCGACCCGGCGAGCGAGGCCGGGCCGAAGGCGCCGGCCGGGGTCTTCACGACCGCTCCTGCAACTGCGCGATCGCCGACCGCCCTGCGTACCGCGCGGACCGGCCGAGTTCCTCCTCGATGCGCAGCAGCTGGTTGTACTTCACGATGCGATCCGTGCGGCAGGCCGACCCGGTCTTGATCTGGCCCGCGCTGGTCGCCACCGCGAGATCGGCGATGGTCGAGTCCTCGGTCTCCCCGGAGCGGTGGGAGATCACCGTGGTGTAGCCCGCACCGTGCGCCATCGCGATCGCGTCGAGGGTTTCCGACACCGTGCCGATCTGGTTGAGCTTGATCAGGATCGAGTTCGCGACCCCCCGCTCGATGCCCTGTTTCAGAATTGCCGGATTGGTGACGAACAAGTCGTCGCCGACGATTTGCACGCGGGAGCCGATCGCATCGTTGAGCGCCTTCCAGCCGTCCCAGTCCCCTTCGGCCAGGCCATCCTCGATCGAGACAATCGGGTACCTCGCGACCCAGGACGCGTAGAGCTCCACCATGGCGGCCGACGTGCGGGGCGCGGCTCCGGACTTCTTGAACACGTAGCGTCCCGGACCGGTTGGCGGCGGGTCCCACGGCGTGGAACGCGGCGCCGCGTCGTCCCAGAATTCGCTCGCCGCCGGGTCGAGGGCGATGCAGATGTCCCGGCCCGCCTTGTAGCCGGCCTTCTCGATCGCCTCGAGGATGAGTTCGAGGGGCTGTTCGTTCGACGTCAGGTTGGGGGCGAAACCGCCCTCGTCGCCGACGCTGGTGGAGAACTTGCGCTGCTTCAGGATGCCGCGCAGCGTGTGGAACACCTCGGCGCCAGCCCTCAGCGCCTCACGGAAGTTCGGCGATCCCAGCGGCATGA
Organism: Acidobacteriota bacterium; assembly: GCA_026393735.1. GTDB lineage: Bacteria > Acidobacteriota > Vicinamibacteria > Vicinamibacterales > JAKQTR01 > JAKQTR01. The sequence goes on along the minus strand of JAPKZP010000011.1, from coordinate 25,176 downwards.
CCATGAACTCCTGGAAATCCACGGTCGAGTCCGCATGGGCCCCGCCGTTCAGGATGTTCATCATCGGCACCGGCAGGATCCACTCGGTGTCGGCGGGCTGGCCGAACAGGTCCCGGTAGTGCCGGTAGAGCGGAATCCGCCGGCTGGAGGCCGACGCCCGCGCGAACGCCATCGACACGCCGAGCAGCGCGTTGGCGCCCAGGCGGCTCTTGGTGGGCGTGCCGTCCAGGGCAATCATCGATGAATCGAGCGCCCGCTGGTCCACGTCCTTGCCGACCAGCGCGCCGCTGAGTTCGGCGTTCACGTGCTCGACCGCCTTCAGGACGCCCTTGCCCAGGTAGCGCCGCTTGTCACCGTCCCGCAGTTCCAGGGCCTCGCGTTCGCTCGTCGATGCGCCCGATGGCACGGCCGCCCGGCCGAATGCGCCGTCCGCCAGCGACACGTCTACTTCAATGGTCGGGTTTCCCCGGGAATCCAGGATTTCTCGTCCGTGAACAGCCGCGATTTTCATAATGATCCTCGATCAGGAGGGCGATGGTTTCTCGATGAGCGTCAGCCGCAAATCTTACCATAGGCTCCGGCCCCTAACCTTTGACACCACCGCGGTTTGGGGCCTATGATCGGCAGGTGTCCAACCATGGTGGAAGGCATAATGGGGAGTAGAGTCATCATGCATATTCGTCGGTGGGTACTGACGCCGCTGGTTATCGCGCCATTCATTTTCTCAGCGGTCGCTTTGGTGCCCGTCCTTGCCCAGCAGCAGCCGAAAATCGACCCGAAGCTGGAGAAGGCTCAAAAGTTCGACGTCCAGGCCGCCGTCAAGGCCGCCGACGCCGCCCAGGCCGGTCAGGCCGCGGGCGACATCACCGCTACCTTCCGGTGTGACTTCCTGAAGGCCCAGGAAGGCCGCACCTACGTGCCCTTCACCGTGTCCATCGACCAGGCCCAGGTTCCTGCAGGCAAGGCCCTGACGATGTTCGTGCGGGTCGTGAACAAGGGGCTCATCGGCGCGCCCCCAGCCGCAGACGCGAAGAAGGACAACAAGGACTCCAAGGACAAGGCGAAGAACGGCCACCCGGAATACGTGTTCCAGGAGGCCTACTTCCTCGACCTGAAGGCCCCGGTGACGCCTGCCGACCCGTATCGCGTCAGCCGCGCCTTCGCCGTGCCGGCCGGTGACTACGACGTCTACGTCGTGCTGAGAGAGCGCCTGCCGATCGACGTGAAGGACCGGGAGAAACTGCCGGCGAAGACCGGCGTGGTCACCGCGAAGGTGTCCGTTCCGAATTTCTGGACGACTGAGCTGACGACGAGCAGCGTGATCCTCGCCGAGAAGGTCGAGGGGCTCGCCCAGCCGCTCACCCGCCAGGAAGCCGCCGAGCAGCCGTACACGTTCGGCATGACGCAGATCGTGCCGGCCAGCAGCCCGAAGTTCCCGAAGAAGGCCGAACTGTCGGTCGTGTTCCTGGTTTACAACACCGGGCTCGATGCCGGCAAGAAGCCCGATGTGACGATCGAGTATTCGTTCTACCAGAAGGTCGCGACGGCGGAGAAGGGCGAGAAGTTCTTCAACAAGACCAACCCGCAGGTGTTCAGCGCGGCCACGTTGCCGCCGCAGTTCGACCCGGCGTTGGGTCACCAGCTTGTGGCCGGCCAGTCGGTGCCGCTCGGGAGCTTCCCGGAGGGCGAGTACCGCCTGGAGATCAAGATCACGGACAAGCTGTCGGGCAAGTCGATGACGCACAACGTGCAGTTTTTCGTCGCGGCCTGAAGCTCGCGGGCGAGACGCCCGAAGCCGCGCAATGCCGCGCGGGCCGTGACGGATTGACGAGAGAAGCTATGACACGCCTACCCACGTTCGTGGCCGCGGCTGCCGTCGTGTGTCTCGTCGCCCCGTTCACGCCCGCGTCGGCGCAGTCCGTGGCCTCTCGCACACCGGAGGCCACCCTCGCACGGGCGGGGCTGGGTTCCATCCACGGGCTCGTCCTCGACATTCAAGGGCGGCCGCTGGTCGGGGCGATGGTGTCCGCGCTCGGTTCAACCGTCGCCTTCGCACTGACGGGCCGTGACGGCCGCTTCCTCTTCGATGGTCTTCCCGCCGGCGCCTACACGCTTCGCGTCCACCTGGACGGGTATGCCCCCTCGCAGCGGCAGATGATCGAGGTGCGATCGAGCACCGGTCCGTCTGTCGTGTCGGTTGCGCTGAAGGCCCTCGGCGCCGCGACCGGGCAGACGATCCTGGCGGCCAGCATCCTGCCGCTCGACGGCGTGCGTACGACGACCGAGGACGCGGGCGACGGATCGACCCTGGCCGACCCCGACCACAGCCACAGCGAAACGGCCTGGCGGCTGCGCCACTTGAAGCGCAGCGTGCTGAAGGATGTCGACAGTTCCGTCATCCTCGGCGACGACCCGATGGCGGCATCGCCGGAGCCGGCCGGGTCGTTCTTTGCGCGCACCTTCGAGAATTCGGCCCGTCTGGCGGCAGCGATCTTCAGCGACCTGCCGATCAGCGGCCAGGTCAATCTCGTCGCGACGGGTGCGTTCAACGCGCCGTCGGAATTCCTCTCGCCGGGCGCGCTCGCGACGGCAAGCGTGGCGTATATCTCCCTCGGCGCACCGATGGGCCGACTGGGCAACTGGACCGTCAGCGGCGCGATGACGCAGGGCAATCTCGGGTCCTGGTTCGTGTCCGGATCGCTCACGGCCAGGCCGTCCTCGCCGCACCGGTACGCCGGCGGGCTGACCTACAGCACGCAGCGCTACAACACTGCGGATCCGCTGGCGCTGGCGGCGATCAGTGCCGGATCGCGGTCGATGGGAACGATCTACGGCGTCGATGAGTGGGTGGTGTCGCGCCGCGTGTCGATCGGCTATGGCCTGTCGTACTCATGGCAGGACTACGCGCGCAGCGACAGCCTGCTGAGTCCGCGGTTCTCGCTCACCGTCATGCCTCTGAATCGGACGCGCCTCCGCGGGGTGGTCGTGCGCAACGCCGTGGCGCCGGGCGCGGACGAGTTCCGGCCGATGGCCAATGGCCTGGCCGGCGTGTGGCTGCCGTCACAGCGGTCGTTCTCGGCCTGGTCCGAGCGTGCCGGCCTTCGCCCGCAGACGACGGAGCACTACGAGATCGGCATCGAGCGTGACATCGCGGCATACGTCATCGGGTTCCGCACGTTCTTCCAGCACGTCGACGATCAGGCCGGCGCGATGTTCGCGGTCCCGTCGCTCACCCATCCTGCGGCCACGCTCGGGCACTACTACATCGCCAACCTCGGCGACCTCGATGCCCGTGGCTGGAGCGTCAGCGTCAGCCGGCCGCTCACGGGCGCCGTGCGCGGGTCGGTGGACTACTCCGTGACCACCGCGCGTTGGCAGAACACGACGGACTACGCCATGGCGGCGTGGTTCGGCGACGCCCGGCGGTTCGAAACCGAGCGCACCCACGATTTGACGACGTCAGTAGAGACGGCCATCTCACAGACGGCCACGCGCGTGTACGTGCTCTACAAGCTCAACTCCGGGTTCGCACGGCCCAGCGCCGACGCCCGCGGCCCGGGGTTCGACTCGCGATTCGACGTGCAGGTGAACCAGTCGCTGCCATTCCTCAATTTCACCTCGGCAGACTGGGAAGTGCTCGTCGCGGTGTGCAACCTGTTCCGCGATGCGACCGGCGAGCGGTCGATCTATGACGAACTGCTCGTCGTGCGTCCCCCGAAACGCGTCGTCGGGGGCGTCCGCGTCAGGTTCTGAAGACCACCTCGCAGCCGCCACCCCCGATCCACGACATTGGAGGCGTCGTTCGCCATTATGGATTCCCGGGGGAGCCTCGGCGAATCGTGATATGTAATATGTTGACTCATATGGACTTACTGATTCGTGTTGCCGGCCGAATCGTGGTATGTCGATTGCTTTTGATTCCCTGAGCAGTGCTGAAGCCTAACCCAATGTCCGACAACCAGATGCGGACAGACGACGCACGAAGGACCAGCCAGGGAGCTGGCCAGCCCAGTGCCGCAGGCTGGTTCGCGGCGCTGGCGGTCGTGCTCGTATTGCTGGGGCTCGGGCTGGCGAACATCTATGTGCGGGCGACGTGGCGGGAGGTCGAAGACGGCGTCCTGTGGGTGAAGCGGGCGCAGGGGGTGACCGCAGCCGAGATCGCCGCCGGCACACCGGCCATTCGGGCAGGGATGCGCGTCGGCGACGTGCTGCTCGCGATCGACGGTCAGCCGGTCGACAGCCCCGCTGACGTCGTGACGGTTGCGCACCGCGCGTCGGCGGGCACGCCGTTCACCTACACGCTGCTGCGGCTCGGCACGCGCGAGGTCGTGCAGGTCCGGCTCGCGCCCATCCCCCAGGGAAACAGCGTCCTGTACTTCGTCCTCGCGGCCGTCGGCATCTTCACGCTGATCGTCGGCGCGGGCGTGCGCCTGCGGCGGCCCGGCGATCAGTCGTCGCTGCATTTCTTCTGGCTCACGGTCGCGTTCTTCGGCGTCTTCACGTTCTCGTTCTCGGGGCGATTCGACCGGCTCGACTGGCTGTTCTACTGGTCCGACACGGTGGCACTGCTTGCGCTGGCCCCGATGCTGCTGCACTTCACGCTGGTGTTTCCCGACCGCAGCGGCAGTTGGGTGCGGACGCCGGCGGGAGCGCGCCTGCTGCCGCTCGTGTACCTCCCGGCACTGTTGATGGGAACCGGGAGGATTCTGGCCGTGGCGGGCCTGCGCGCGAATGCCGGCCTGCTGAGCGCCGTGGCATGGCTCGACCGGGTGGAGCCGCTGTACCTCGGTCTCTGTCTTCTCGGCGGCTTTGCCGTCCTCGTCCATGCACTGGCGCACGTGCGGTCGGTCACCGCCCGCCGCCAGCTCCGGTGGATTGTCTGGGGCACGCTGCTCGGCGGCGCGCCATTCACGCTGGGCTACGCGCTGCCGTTCGCCCTCGGCACGGCGCCGTCGGTGAGGATGGAACTGCTGGCGATCCCGCTGGGGCTCGTCCCGCTGGCCTTCGCGTCGGCCATCGTGCGCTACCGGCTCATGGACGTCGAGGTCATCGTCAAGCGCGGCCTCGTGTATGTCGCCGCGGTCTCGGCCATCGTCGCCGTCTACGCGGTGCTGCTGCGCGTGATCGGCTGGTTCTTCGGGGGCCAGGCGGGCGGGGCCAACGCGGTGATCGCCATCCTGTCGACGCTGGTGCTCGTGCTCCTCGCGCGGCCGATGAAGGAGGGCATCCAGAACGTTCTGGACCGGGCGTTCTACCGGGACCGGTACGATTACCGGCGCGCGCTCGTCGGCTTCGCGCGGGACCTCAGCACGGACCTCGATCTGCAGCGCCTGAGCGAACGGCTGGTGGCGCGGATCACGGAGACGCTGGTCATCGATCGCATGTCGCTGATGCTGGTCGACGACCAGACCGGCGGATTCCGGTCGATCCGCGCCGTCGGGTTCGTGGGCGATCCTCCGCCCGTCGCGGTCGAGTCGGGCGTGGGGCTTCGCGTCGCGGGCGGGCACACCGTGGCGTTCGACGATCCACTCACGCAGCGGAGGCTGGCGAGCGACGAGATCGACGCCTGGCGCGGGCAGGGCGTGCACTACCTGATCCCCTGCGTGTCGAAGCAGCACACGATCGCGGTGCTGGCGCTCGGGCGCAAGGAGCGGGGCGAGCCGCTGAGCAGCGAGGACATGGCCCTCGTCGTCGCCGTCGCCGCCCAGGTGGCCACGGCGCTCGAGAACGGCCGGCTCTACCAGCAACTGCGCGCGCAGGCCGACCAGGTCGAGCGTATGCGGCAGTTCAACGAGAACATCCTGGAGTCGCTCGACAACGGCCTGGTCGTTGTCGACGCCCGCGGTCGCGTCGTGCGGTGGAACCAGGCCCTGAGCCGCCTGTGCGCCGTCACGCCGGGTGACGCAATCGGCCGGTCCCTGGACGAACTGCTCAGCAGTTCGCTCGTCGACGCGCTGCGCGCCGCGCGCCGGGATCACCCGCTCGGGACGGTTCTGTACCGCGTGCCGCTCGTGCCGGCCCGCGGCCGAGCCGACACGAGCCTGCTCGTCAACATCGCCATCGTGCCGCTCCAGGGCGACCGCGCGGGCGCGCCGTCCGCGGGATCGATTCTCGTGTTCGAGGACGTCACGGCGCGCGCGCGCCTCGAGGAACAGTTGCAGATCTCCGACAAGATGGCCTCGATCGGGCTGCTGGCCGCGGGTGTGGCCCACGAGGTCAACACGCCGCTCACGGGGATCTCGAGCTACACGCAGATGCTCCTCGACCGCGCGGACCCTGATGATCCGCGCACCAAGCTGCTCGAGAAAATCGAGCGCCAGACCTTCCGGGCGGCCAAGATCGTGAACGGGCTGTTGACGCTCGCGCGGGGCGGGCAGGCGCCCGACGAGCGCGCGCCCGTGGACATCAACGTGGTCATCAACGACGTGCTGTCGCTGCTCGAGCACCAGTTGAAGGGCGTGAACATCCAGGTTCGGCGGGACCTCGCGCCGGTGCCGCCGGTCGTGTACGGGATGGAGCACAAGCTCCAACAGGTGTTCCTGAACCTGTTCATCAACGCCCGCGACGCCATGCCGAAGGGCGGCTGGCTGTCGGTCGGGACCCGGACGGCCGGCGACGCGGTCGTCGTCGAGGTCGGCGACACCGGCGTCGGGATTCATGCGGAGCACCTCTCGCGCATCTACGATCCGTTCTTCACCACCAAGGAACTGGGCCAGGGCACCGGGCTCGGCCTGTCCATCACCTACGGCATTGTCGGCGAGCACAACGGCACCATGAGCTGCGACAGCCGGCCCGGCGAAGGCACGCGCTTCACGCTCAGGCTGCCGCTCGTACCGGCCGCGCAGCGAGCCGCAGCAGCCGGCGCATCGCCGGCGGGCAGCTAACCCATGGCGCGGGCCGGATCGATCCTCGTCATCGACGATGAAGAGATCATGCGGGAGATCCTCGAGGCGTTGCTCACGCCCGAGGGGTACGAGGTGCGCCTGGCGGCGAGCGGCGCAGCCGGGCTCGACCTGGCCCGCTCCATGTCGTTCGATGCGGCCATCGTCGACGTGATGATGCCCGGGATGGACGGGCTGAGCGTCCTCGACGAACTCAAGAAGCTCGACGACGACCTGGCCGTGATCATGGTGACCGCCTACGCGTCGGTCGACACGGCCGTGGACGCGATGAAGCGGGGTGCGCTCGACTACATCACCAAGCCGTTCAAGAACGACGAAGTGATGGTCGTCGTGCGCAACGCCGTCGAGCGGCGCCGGCTTGTCAGCGAGAACCGCGCCCTCCGGCAGAACCTGCAGGAGCGGTACCACAAGTTCGACAACATCATCGGCAAGAGCTCGCGGATGCGCCAGGTGTTCGACCTGATCATCCAGGCCGCGCCGAGCCGCTCGACGATCCTCATCCAGGGCGAGAGCGGCACGGGCAAGGAGCTGATCGCCAGGGCCATCCACACGCACTCGGCGCGGGCCGACCGATCGTTCGTGACGGTCAACTCGGGCAACCTGCCGCCGGACCTCCTCGAGTCGAACCTGTTCGGGCACGTCAAAGGCGCCTTTACGGGCGCGGTGTACCCCAAGAAGGGCCTGTTCGAGGTCGCGGATCGCGGCAGCATCTTCTTTGACGAGATCGGGAACATCCCGCTCGAGACGCAGCCGAAGCTGTTGCGCGTTATCCAGGAACGCGAGTTCATGCGCCTCGGCGGCGTCGAGACCATCAAGGTCGACGTCCGGATCATCGCGGCGACCAACGTGGACCTTCACCAGATGATGGACGAGGGCCGGTTCCGAGAGGACCTGTACTACCGGCTGCACGTCATCACGATCCAGCTGCCGGCGCTGCGCCAGCGGAAAGAGGACATCCCGCTGCTCGTCCAGCACTTCCTGCAGAAGTACGGGCAGGAGAACGGCAAGCCGACGCTGGAGCTGGCGCCCGACGCGCTCGACCTGCTGGTCGACTACGACTGGCCGGGCAACGTGCGCGAGCTCGAAAACGCGATCGAGCGGGCCGTGGTGCTGACGCCGGGATCGCGCATCGACGTCGATCTCATCCCCGAGCAGGTCCGTCGCAAACCCACGTTCCAGATTCCGCAGATCACCGTCCCGCCCGAGGGGCTGTCACTGAAGGACGTGGTCACGGACTTCGAGAAGCGCCTGATCGAGTCGACGCTCGACAACGCGGGGGGCGTGCAGAAGCGGGCTGCGGAACTGCTGCGCATCAAACCGACCACGCTCAACGAGATGATCAAGCGCTACGACATCCGCCCGCGCCGCAAGCGGAACGGGAACGGGGACGCGGCCGAGGCGGATCAGACTCCGGAACCGGGAATCAAGCCTCAGAACTGATTCGCCCCTTCACCTTCGCCATCATCCGCTCGTACTTGGTCATGATCAGATCCCACCGGTAGTTCTCGCGGATGTACGTCCGGCCGTTGCGTCCCATGGCCGTTCGCAGCCGGTCGTCCATGGACAGCAGCTTGAGGCATTCGACGAACTCGTCGCGCGAGCCGTAGTACAGGCCCGCGTTACTGCGGAGGCAGTGATCGACGAGCACCTCGCTGCGCGCGTTCGCCAGGACCGGCGTGCCGACGGCGAACGCCTCGAGCGCCAGCAGCGAGAGGCTCTCGAACGGCGACGGCACGATGACGACCGTGGCCGCCTCGAGGGCCTGCAGGCGCTCCCGCTCGGACAGCAGCCCGGCAAAGCGGATGTAGGGCTCCTCCGGCAGCGGCATGAGCTTGACGCCCATGAGGACCAGCGTCGCGTCGCCATCCTCGGCGTGATACGCGCTGAAGTACTCGACCAGTTCTTCGCAGCCCTTGCCCTTCTCGATGCGGCCTCCATAGAGGACGAAGGGCCCGTGCAGCTTGTGGCGCCGCTTGAACGCCGACCCCCGCGCCGCCGGCGCCCACCGCGATCGGGTGGCCGGCTCCGACGGCGCCGTCTCGTCGTCGGCCGGCGCCTCCTCGGACTGCCGGCCGCGGCCGTGTGTCTGCTGCGGCAGATCCACGCCGCATCCCACCGTCTCCTCGGCGATAGCCCGGATCGGGAAGTCGGCCGTCAGGAACCGCCGCTCCACCTCCGTGTTGTAGGCGATCGCGGCCGGAAGCCCGAACATCTCCTGGTAGATGCCCAGGCGGATGGCCGGCTCGTCGTGGGCCGTCGGCACGAGAATGCTCCTGCCGGGCGCCACCTTCAGCCCGAGGACCGTGGGCGCGTAGAGGTACGTGAAGAAGATCAGCGCGTCGTACGACCGGTGATGCCGCTCGAGGTGCTCGATGAGCGGCGGGCACCAGGGCCCCTGCTGACGCAGCCACTCGTCCTCGTCCTCGCGCGTGTGCGGATGATGGAAGATCCAGTCCGAGTACCGGTTGAATGCCGCCATGTCGCGCATCTGCGCGTTGGCGAAGCGACGCACCGTGACACCGCGGACCCGGTCCGTGCCCTCCGGGTACTCGTTCTTCCACGTGGTGTATTCGCGCGCGCAGGTGGTCAGCACCTCGACGTTGTGACGTTCGGCGAGCCGCTCCGCGATCAGGCGGCAGTGGTACTCCGACCCGCCGAGGATCTCGGACCCGTAGCGCTGGATGATGAACGCAACATTCACTGGAACCGCCCTGCAAGCTGCCGCAGCGACTCGTCGGTGCGGTGGCTCTGAAAGTGCACGAGGCGCCGGCGCTGGCCGGCGATGACGGCGGCCCTCAGGCTGTCGTCGAACGCCAGCAGGCCCAGCAGTTCCGCGGTCCGCTCGAAGTCCTTGGGCGCGAACTGGATCCCGGCGCCGCCCAGCGTGTCCGGCACCGCCGTGCACGAATACGCCAGGACCGGGAGGTCGGCCGCCATCGCCTCGACGAGCGGGACGCAGAATCCCTCGTGCTCACTCATGGAAATGTACACACTCGCACATCGGTAGTAGATCGCCAGTTCCTCGTCGGGGACCGCGCCGGTGAACAGGTACCGATCCGGCAGCCAGCCCAGTTCCGCGATGAACGCCCTCAGCATGTAGTAGTACCGCGGCACGCTGTCGTACCGGCCCACGAAGATGAACCGGTAGTGCGCGTCGACGTACCGCTTGTAGTGCTCGGCGAGACGGATGATGTCCTCGATCTTCTTGTTCGGGACCATCCGCCCGACGAACAGGAAATTCGTGAGCCCGTCATTGAGCCAGCCCTCGAGGGCCGGGTTCGCAGGCGCCTTCGCGATCCGATCCACGTCGACCGCGATCGGGAGCACGCCGGTCTCGGCGAACCCGAGGGCCTCGAGCTCCCGTCGATTGTACTCGGACGGGCCGAACGCCACGTCCGTGCGTGCCACCAGCGCCGCCAGGTCGCGGCGCGCCCGGGCAATGAGCCGGACGATGTCCGGGGCGTAAGGCGCAAAGAAGCGGGCGGGCGTGATGTTGTGGTACTGAAGAACCCGTCCCCCCCGGAGCCGCCCGAACGCCCCCGTCATCGGCGAGGGTGTCGCGAAGTGGAAGATCGTGACGTCCCCGCGATGCGCCCCGGCGTCGCTGAACGGCCGCACCTCGCCCTGCATGTCCTCGTCGATCTCCACGGCGTAGATCTGCGACTCGTGACCCTGCGCGCGGAGCAGGCCCCGCATGTGCCGGGCGCTGTCGCCGACGGCATCCCCGCGGTGCGCCGAGGGCATCCACTGGTTGATGACCATCAGCCATCCGCTCCGGCTCGTCCGCCGCGGCGGGGCATCATGAGAACCGGCCCACCAGCTGGCGCAGCTCCCGGTCCATGCGATCACCCAGGAAGCTGCCCAGACGACGACGCTGCCCGGCGATCACGTCCGCACGCACCCGGTCGTCGAACGCGAGGCTCGCCAGCAGTTCGGCCGCGCTCTCGAAATCCTTCGGCGCAAACTGCACGCCCGCGCCGCCCAGCGTGTCCGGGATGGCGGTGCAGGAGTACGCCAGCACCGGCAGGTCCGCGGCCATGGCCTCGACGAGCGGCACACCGAATCCTTCGTGTTCGCTCATCGAGATATAGACACTCGCTGACCGGTAGTACGCGGCCAGTTCGTCGTCGGGCACGGGCCCGGTGAACAGGAACCGGTCGGGCAGCCAGCCCAGATCGGCGATCAAGGCGCGCACCATGTTGTAGTACCGGGGCATGCCTTCGTAGCGGCCGACGAACAGGAAGCGGTAGTGGGCATCCACGTACCGCTTGTAGTGCTCGGCGAGCCTGACGATGTCCTCGATCTTCTTGTTCGGGGCCATGCGGCCGACGAACAGAAAGTTCGTCAGCCCGTCGTTCAGCCACCGCTCGAGTGCCGGAACGGGGCGCGCATGCACGATGCGGTCCACGTTGACGGCAATCGGGAAGACGCCCGTGTCCGGGAACCCCAGGCCCTCGAGTTCCTGCCGGTTGTACTCCGAATCGCCGAGCGCCAGATCCACGCGTCCCGCGAGCCAGGCGAGATCCCGGCGCGCGAGCACGGCCAGCCTGAAGCTGCCCGGGTCGTACGGCGCGAAGAAGTGCGCGGGCGTGATGTTGTGGTACTGCAGCACGCGGCCTCGCGGCAACGACGCCAGCGCGGCGGTCATCGGCGAGGGCAGCGCGAAATGCAGGATCGTCATCTCGCCCGTGCGGGCGGCCGGATCGGTGAAAGGCCGCGCCTCCTCTCGCATGTCCTCGTCAATCGTCAGGGCGAAGACGTGGGACTCGTGCCCCTGCGCCCGCAGCAGGTCCCGCACGCGCCGGGCGCTGTCGCCGATCGCGTCACCCCGATGCGCCGCGGCAAGCCACTGGTTGACGACCATGGCAGGCTACCAGTGGATGCCGCTCGCCCGGGTCACCGTCGGCAGGGCTTTGTAGAGGGACGGGCGGAAGAGCCGCTGCTGCTCGATGCGGTCGGTCGTGTCGCACTGCTGCCAGAAGTCCCAGGCCACGCGGGGCTCCGGCCGCCGCGGCGCCGCCAGCGCCTTGTCCACGAAGCGCAGCAGGGTGCCCCCGAAATCCCGCGCGCGCAGCCGCTCGAGCGCCGCGTCCTCGGTCGCGAGGATCCGATCCTGCAAGGCCGTGTCGCTCACGACGATGTCGAGGAGCGTGGCGACTTCGGACGGATCCGGGTTCTCGTAGAGCACGCCCGCCCCGTCCATCGTCGCGGGCACGGCCGTGCGGGCGAGCGCCAGCACGGGGATCCGCTTGTAGAAGGCTTCGACGATCGGCACGCAGAAGCCTTCGTGCTGGCTGGCGCACAGGAACACGTCGGCGACATCGTAGAAGGCCGTGAGCTCCTCGTTCGACACGTGCCCCGTGATGTGAACGTCCGGCACGCGCAGCCGCCCGATGAGCTGATGGAGCATCGTCAGGTAGCGCTCGAAGCCCCCGTAGGACCCGACGATCAGCAGGCGGGCACGGGGGTTGTACTTGAACTTGTAGGCCGCGAAGAAACGGATCAGATCCTCGATGCGCTTGTTCGGGATCACCCGCCCGACGAAGAGCACGTTGGTCCATTCATCGTCGAACTGGCGCGCCAGCAGATCGTTGGCCGGGCCGTCCAGGTGGGAGAAGTCGGGGACGACCGGCAGGACGCCGGTCACGGGGAACCCGAGTGTCTCCAGTTCCTGCCGGTTGAACTCGGAATCGCCCAGCGCCAGATCGCAGCGGTTGACGTACGCTCCCAGCTCGCGCCGCCCGTGATAGCACAGCCGGACGAGCAGCTTGTGGATGTCCACGAAGCACTCCGGCGGCGTGATGTTGTGGTAGACGAGCGCCATGCGGTCCGGCAGCGCGTAGGCGATGCGGGACGCCTTCGACCCGATCGAGAAGTGGTGGATCAGCAGGTTGTCCGGGTGACTCGCGTGCGCGAGCTCCCGGAAATCCACCGTCAGGTCCTCGAGGCGCGGGTCGGCCGTCTCGACGAAGATCTCGGAGTCGTAGCCCGCCGCGCGAAGCACGCGCTGGATGCCGAGCACCTCGTGACCGATCGCGTCGCCGTACCCGAGCGTGGCGAGCACCTGGTGCACCTGCGGACGGCGGGCGCCGGCGCTCACGGGCGGCGCTCCGTCCCGCGGACCGCGCCGGCGGGCAATCCCGCGACCACCTCGTCCGCGGCCGCGACGGTCGAGCGGTGCCGCGCGAACCAGCCCGGCAACGGATCGATGCCGGCCGGCGTCCGGCCGGCGAGGTCGTCGTCGCGCAGCCGGTCCAGCGTGTCCATGTACTTCCGCACGATGACCGGCCACGTGTAGTGGCGTTGGAAGTACACCCGGCCGTTCTCGCCCATCGCGGCGGCCAGGCGGCGGTTCGACTGGAGCAGGGCCAGCGTCTCGACGAACTCCGCAGCGCTTTCGTAGAACAGGCCCGCATGGCTGCGCAGGCACTGGCCCTGCAGCACGTCGCACCGGCCGTTGGCCAGCACGGGCTTGCCGAGCGCCCATGCCTCGAGCGCGACCATCGACAGGCTCTCGTAGTACGACGGCATGATCAGGGCATCGGCCGCGGCGATGCCGTCGAACTTGTCCTCGTCGGAGACGAATCCCAGGTGGCGGATCTGCGGATGATCCGGGACGGGCATGATCGACGTCCCCATCAGGACGAGCGTCACCTCGCCCGCGATCGCGCGCGTGTAGCGATCGAAGAAGGCGAAGAGCTCCTTGCAGCCCTTGTTCTCGTCGATGCGCCCGACGTAGACCACGAACGGGCCGGTGAGGCCGAACTTCTTCCGGAACCGCCCCGGATCGATGCGCGCGGGAACCTCCGAGCCGATGCCCACCACGACGTGCGGCACCTGCGTGTTTCCCGACACGGCCTGGATCATCGCCCGCTCTTCGAACGAGTTGTACATGAGCGCGCGCACGCCGCGGAACACGGGCCCGAAGACCGACAGGCCGATGGCGCCGTCGCGCTCCGCCGTCGGCACGAGCAGGGCCTTCGACGCGGCCGCGCGCACGCCGTGGTACGCGTGGTAGTAACGGAAGCTGAAGAAGATCAGAAAATCGTAGTCCGCCTGCCGGCGGCGGACGTACTCCACGAGCGCCGGCGACGTCGGGCCCTCGCTCTCGAGCCAGGCCATCTCGTCGGCCAGCGAGTGCCGGCGGCCGAACACGTGGTGCGATCGGCGGCCGAACCGCTCGGGCTCGCGCTCCTGCTTCACCGGAAACCGCCGCACCGTCAGGCCGTTCAGGGTCTCTTCGCCGGCTGGCAGCTCGTTACGCCATGTGATGTAGTCCCGGGCGCACGTCGTGAGTACCTCGACCTGGGCGTGCGTCGACAGGTGTTCCGCCACGTAGCGCGCGTGGAGTTCCGCGCCCCCGTTGATGTCGAGGCCGTACCGCTGGACGACGACGGCGAGCTTCACTGGTCGGTCGAATCGCCGGGGTCGTGAACGCCCGACGCGTCGGCGGTCCCCCGGTCGTTGTCGAACGGCAGAGACGAGTCGTCGGCCCCGGCCGCCGCCGGCTCCGGACCGCCGGCATCGTCCGCCGGCTCAGACGCCAACTCGCCGCCTCTCGGGCTGCTGCCAGCTTCCCCGGCGCCGCCCGGCTGTGGTGGTCCGCCCGCGCTACCACGGCCGCGCCGCCGCCGCCGCCGCCGAGCACGCTGCGCCTCGCCCTTGATGGTCCCGCCGCCAGCCTGTGCGCTGTCGCCGCGGGCGGCATCCGCCGCCGTCGCGACGGGAGCGGCCGTGCGCGTCTGCTCCGCGGCCGGCCCGGTGCCCGGGCGGTACTGCACGACCGTCTCGAGCGAGCGAGCGCGGCGCTCGTTGAAGTCGAGGCGGCCCGACAGCGACTCCACCCGCATCTTCAGGTTCTTCACCTCGATGCCGAGGCGGGTCATCTCCACGACCAGGTTGTGGATGACCTCGTAGTTGAGCGCCGAGAGATCGGCTCGCACCTGTTCGATCCGCTCGAACTGGGCCTCGTTGTGCGCGTTGATCGCGCTCTGGCGGTGCAGGACGTGGATGATCGGGTTCGGGTTGATGAACAGCTTCAGCACCGGGTTCAGGAGCTTCCGGATGCTGCCGATCAGCCGGCCCGAGCCGCCACGCGCGGAGCCGTAGACGAGGAAGTCGTCGAACGCGTAGTTCTCGGGCGGCGGCACCAGTGTGCGTATCACGCCGCCCTCGTGGTTCCGGCGATAGTGCTGGAGCAGGTCGGACCGGAGCCGCGACGGGTCCAGGAACTTCTCGAGCTTCACGTTGGCGAGTTCGCGAATCTCGTCCTCGGTGTAGTCCACGCCGCGCTTGTCACGGATCCGCGCGCGGATCTGCTTCATGATCTGCTCGACGTCGACCGAGTCGGATCGGATGGAAAACTCGGGCGCCATGTCAGACTCCAAACGGCCTCAGGTACACGATGACGACGACCGCCAGGACCCAGAGCGCCACGCACGTCAGAAGCAGGCGATCGTTCAGCAACATCTGGGACGGGCTGCCGCCTCCCTCGCGCCGGTGCACGAGGTAGAGGTACCGGAAGATGCCGTACAAGGGGAACGGAATCGTCAGTCCAAGCAAGTCGGTGTTGAACTTCTGCACCGTCTCCGGGCTGATGCAATAGAAGATGTAGGCGACCAGCGTGGATGCCGTCACCACGGAAATCATCTGGTCGAGAAGGTACGGGCTGTACTCGCCCAGGATCGGCCGATGTTCGAGCGCCCCGTCGGCGAGCATCACCAGTTCGTGACGCCGCTTGCTCAGGGCCAGGAACAGGGCCAGCAACACCGTCACGATGAGCAGCCAGTGGCTGATCGGCACATCGATGACCACCGCGCCGGCGGCCGCGCGCAGCACGAACCCGATGGCGATCGTCAGGACATCGAGAATGACGATGTGCTTGAGCGGTCCGGAGTAGAACGACTGCAGCAGCAGGTAGGCCAGCGCCACCGCCCCGAAGCGCCACCCGAGCCAGAACGCCACGGCCAGCGCCCCGACGGCGAGCGCGGCCGCGACCGTCCCCGCGAGGACCGGCGAGAGCGCGCCCGACGCGATGGGCCGGCGCGCCTTCAGCGGGTGCCGACGGTCCGCCTCGCGGTCCATGATGTCGTTGACGACATAGACCACGCCCGAGAGTGCGCAGAACACGGCGAAGGCCGCCGCTGCGCGCACGATGGACCCGGCGTTGCCGAGCTCGAGGCCGAAAATGAGGCCCGCGAAGACAATGAGATTCTTCGTCCACTGCTCGGGGCGGAGCGAGCGGAACAGCAGATACGCGACAGACCGACCGGGAACGCCCGCTCCATGAGGAGCGGCGTTCGCGGCCGGTGATGAGGAAGATGCGCGTCGCGCCATGCAGCGCGGGTACTGAAGGACTTAGGCGCCGAAGCTCTTGACCGCTTCGTTCTCGGTGTCGAACGTCTCGAACACGGTCAGTAGCTTCGTGATCGCCAGCAGATCCTGGATCCGCTTGGTGAGGTTGAGGAGCTTCAGCGTGCCGCCCTGACGGCTGACCGTCGTGTAGGTGCGCACCACTTCGCCCAGGCCCGCGCTGTCGATGTACGGCACATCGCCGAGGTTCAGCACGATCTTCTTCGCGCCGGCCGCGATGATGCCGTTGATCTTGTTGCGCAGCATTTCGTCGCCGTCCCCGAGGGTCATCTTGCCCTTCATGTCGAGGATGGTCACGTCGCCGATCTTGCGTTCGTCAATCTGCATGGCCATTTCCCTTCACCCCGCGCTCGGGACGGCCCGCAGCGAGGGATAAGTCTCACGAAAACCACGTCAAAGGCCTGCATCGTACCGCAGGTCCCTGCCACCGTCAATGTCCGGCCCGTCGCCGGAACCACCGGAAATCGGCCGGGAACCTCGTGGTCACCGGCCGATTTCCGATCGAGCACGAGGGCGTCTGGCGGTCAGGCGCCGTGCGGCCCATGGGCCTTACGCTGCTGGAAACACTCGCGACAGAACACCGGGCGGCCCTGGCTCGGCTTGAACGGCACGGTTGTTTCCTTGCCGCACGCCGAACACGTCGCCCGGGTTTCGGACCGCTCCCGTCCGCCGGAGGCGCCCCGTTCCTGGCGCTGGCCACGCTTGGCCTTGCACGCCTTGCAGCGTTTGGGCTCATTGGTGAAGTGCTTGTCGGCGTAGAACGCCTGTTCTCCCGCCGTCCACACGAAATCAGAGCCGCAATCGACACATTGCAGGGTTCTGTCCTGGAAATCCATCGGTCGCCCCGGTCAGTCCGATTCACGGCGGAGCTTCTTGCGGCTCCGCTTGCGCGCCAGTGCCTGCTTGGCCCTGGCCTTGTCACCCGGCTTCAAGTAGAACGAGTGCTTCTTGATGTCCTTGATGATGTCTTCCTGCTGGACCTTCCGCTTGAACCTGCGGAGTGCGCTCTCGATCGACTCTCCGTCCTGTACCTTAACTTCAGCCACGCGCGAACACCCCCCTCCGTGGCGTCATTGCTCGAATCTTCCACGGCTACCTGCCGACAAAGACCGTAGCCCGAATATGTTAGGCTAACACAGCTTGCTCGCAGGGGCGGCCGAAATTCGGCCCGGATGCCTGGAGCGGCGCTGACCGCCGCCGCGGCCTGGACGAGCCCGGCAATTGTCCCGCAAGTGATTGACGGATAGCAGGATAGGCGACATGAGAGTCCTCGTGGTCGGCGGCGGCGCACGCGAACACGCCCTGTGCTGGACGCTTTGCCGCGATGCCGGGGTCCGCGAGGTCCTGTGCGCGCCCGGAAACGCCGGGATCAGCCGCGATGTCCGGTGTCTTCCCCTCGACCAGAGCACTCCCGCCGCCATTGTCCGCCTCGTCTCGGACGAGCACATCGACTTCACCGTTGTCGGTCCGGAACTGCCCCTCACGCGCGGCGCCGTCGACGCGCTGACGGCTGCCGGACACCGGGTGTGCGGTGCAACGAAAGATGCGGCCGCGCTCGAGTCGAGCAAGGGATTCGCCAAGGGGCTGATGGCCCGGCACGGCGTGCCGACAGCGGCACATGTCACCTGCACGTCGGCCGACGCGGCGCTCGATGTGGTGCGCCGCGGGACGTTCGGGTTCCCCGTCGTCCTGAAGGCCGATGGGCTCGCCGCCGGCAAAGGGGTGGTCATTGCACCCGACGCGCGCGCCGCCGAAGACACCGTGCGCGAGATGATGGTCGAGCGCAAGTTCGGGGACGCCGGGACCCAACTCGTCGTGGAGGAGTTCCTGCAGGGGCGCGAGGCGTCGTTCTTCGTGCTCACCGACGGCGAGCGCGCACGGGTGCTGCCATCGGCCGAAGACCACAAGCGCGTCTTCGATGGAGATCAGGGACCGAACACCGGCGGCATGGGGGCGTTCTCGCCGAGCCCGCTGGTGAGCGCGGCCATGGCGGGGCGCATCCTCGACGAGATCGTGTACCCGACGCTCGGCGGCATGGCGGCCGAGGGACGCCGCTACCGCGGATTCCTGTACGTCGGGCTGATGATCGCGGCCGACGGTCCGAAGGTGATCGAGTTCAACGCGCGCCTGGGCGACCCCGAAACCCAGGTGATCCTGCCGGCCCTTGACGAAGACCTGCTGCCGCACCTGCTGGACGCGGCCTGCGGCACCGTCATGCCGGGCGTCTTCCGCGCGCGGCCCGAGCGCCACGTGGGTGTCGTACTCGCGTCGGGCGGGTATCCCGACCGCTTCGACACGGGCCACGTGATCCATGGCCTCGATGCCGTGGCGTCGATGCCGGACGTCCTGGTCTTTCATGCGGGCGTGGCTGCTCGCGGCACCGACCTCGTCACGGCTGGCGGCCGGGTACTGACGGTCGTCGGGCGAGGCGCGGACTTCGCCGCCGCCCGCGCCCGCGCATACGACGCGGCGTCGCGGATCGCGTTTGACGGGATGCACTACCGGCGGGACATCGGCGTGCGGGCGTTGCAGTAGGAACGAGACACCAGGCCAAGAGCTCACGTGAGTTGGCGACAGTGGCAGGTGTAGCGCAGGGCTTCAACCCTGCGTGCACGGGGGTGCCAAGCAGGCCTGACCGGCTTGTCTGAGCGGGACTGCGGGGAACGCCGCCGGGCCGCGGTTCCACGAGCGCATCGCAGTCGCTGTCGAGGCCGGCGCACCAGATTGCTGAGAAGGATCGCCACCATGACATCAATCCAGGTCCTGATCTTGATGGGCTCCGATTCCGACGCGCCGATCATGCGCGGCGCGGCCGACGTGCTCGCGGAGTTCGGCATCACGTGCGAGATGACCGTCGCCTCCGCGCACCGTTCGCCCGCGCGCGTGCAGCGCCTGCTCGAGGAAGCGCCCGCCCGCGGCGTCCAGGTGTTCATCGTCGGCGCGGGCGCGGCCGCGCACCTGGCGGGCATGGTGGCGGGCCATACGACAAAGCCGGTGATCGGCGTGCCGATCGACTCGTCGCCGCTGCTGGGGCTCGACGCGCTCCTGTCGACGGTGCAGATGCCGCCCGGCGTGCCGGTGGCGACCGTGGCGGTCGGGAAGGCGGGCGCAACGAATGCCGGCGTCCTCGCGGCGCAGATCCTCGCCATCGGCAACCCGGCCCTGGCGACGCGTCTCGAGGCCTACAAGGCGAAACTCGCCGACAAGGTGGAACAGGCCGCCGCGCGCCTCCGAACCCAGAACCCCGCTTGAAATACGCCATCCTCACGTTCGGCTGCCGCGTGAATCAGGCGGACTCCTTCGAGTTCGAGGAGAGCCTGCGCACACGCGGTGGTGTCGCGACGCCGCCGGAAGACGCCGACCTCGTCGTCGTCAACACGTGCACCGTGACCGGTGCCGCCGACCAGGGAGCCCGCAACCTGATCCGGCGTATTGCCCGCGACAATGCGAGCGCGCGCATCATCGTCACCGGGTGCTACGCAACGAGGGAGCCCGGCGATCTGGCGGCGTTGCCGCAGGTCGTGCGGATCGTGCCGAACGACGAGAAGGACCGATTCGTGGCGATGTTGCGCAGCGTGTCCGCCGGCGATGTCGTCGCCGGGCGGTTCGGCGACGGTGACGGCGAGGGACCGTGCGGCGCGACAATCGAACCCGGCGTGATGGGCCGGACGGCGTACCCGCTGCGCGTCCAGACCGGCTGCGACGAGACCTGCGCGTTCTGCGTCATCCCATCCACGCGCGGCCAGTCGCGCAGCCGGGAGTGGTCTGCGATCCGGGCCGATGTCGAGCGGTTGGCCGCCGCCGGCTACAAGGAGATCTGGCTGGTCGGCGTGCACCTGGGATCGTACGGCCGTGACCTGGCCGACGCGACATCGCTCACGGCTCTTCTGCGCCGGCTCGACGGCCTGCCCGGAAGCGTCACGTTCAGGATCAGCTCGCTCGAGCCCATGGACTGCAGCCGCGAACTGGTCGACATCATGGCCGACTCAGGCCGCTTCGCGCCGCACGTCCACCTGCCGTTGCAGCACGGCAGCGATGCGATGCTCGCCCTCATGCGGCGGCCCTACACCGTGTCCTGTTACAACGATCTCGTGCAGCACATTCACGCGAGGCTGCCGCACGCGTCGATCGGCACCGACATGGTCGTGGGGTTTCCTGGTGAGAGGGAGGCAGACGCCGAGACCAGCGCGGTGCTCGTCGATCGCCTGCCGCTGAGCTACCTGCACGTGTTTCCCTACTCCGACCGGCCAGGCACCGCGGCTGCCGCGATGCATCCCAAGGTCCACCCGCGTGAGGCGAAGCGGCGTGCGGAAGGGCTTCGCGCGATCGGGCAACGGAAAGCAGCGGCGTTCGCGCGCGCGCAGCTAGGATCGGTGCGGCCCGGCCTGACCATCGACGACGGCACGACAGTCCTGACGGACAACTTCCTCAAGGTCCGTATACCACCAGGCCTCCCGCGCAACACCCGCGTGCAGGTGCGTCTCGACGCCGCCGATCCGGCCCTGACCGGACACGTGCTCTCCCACGCCACGTAGACGGCGCCAGCACGGCACGCCGCAAACCGCTCGACGCGCCGGCACTACTCGATCGCGTCGGCGAGGCGCTGGGCGGCGGACTTCTTCGCGCCCTCGACGGCGAGTTGCCCGCACGCCGCGCGGATGTCGCGCCCGCGGCTCTTGCGGACCGACACCGTGATCCCGCGCTCCGCCAGCACGCGGCCGAACCCGTCGATGCGCTCGTCCGACGGCCGCTCGAAGGGAATCCCGGCGGCCGGGTTGAGCGGAATGAGGTTCACCTTGGCGCGCAGGCCGTGCAGCAGCCCCGCCAGGCGCCGCGCCGCATCCACAGAGTCGTTCACGCCGGCGAGCAGGACGTACTCGAAGGTGATCCGGCTGCGTCGTGCCAGCGGGAACCGCCGGCAGGCGTCGACGATGTCGGCGATCCCGTACTTCCTGTTCAGCGGCACGAGCGTCGCCCGCACGTCATCGGTCGGCGCGTGGAGCGAGACCGCGAGGTTCGGCATGATCGGCTCGGCCGCCAGCCGCTCGATTGCCGGCACGAGGCCGACCGTCGACAGCGTGATCCGCTTCGGGTTCACGGCCAGCCCGTGCGGATCGGCGAGGATGCGCAGCGCGGCCATCGTGTTGTCGTAGTTGTGCAGCGGCTCGCCCATCCCCATGAAGACGATGTTGAAGCGCTCGTCGCGGAGGTGCAGTGTGTCCGCCAGGCGGCGCACCTGGCCGACAATCTCGCCCGGCGTCAGGTTCCGCACCAGGCCCATCGTCGCCGTCAGGCAGAACGCGCAACCCATGGCGCAACCCACCTGTGTTGAGACGCAGAAGGTCTGGTTGGGCGTGTCGGGAATGAACACCGACTCGACGTGGCGGCCGTCCTGCAGCGTCAGCAGGAACTTCTCCGTGCCGTCGCTCGAGACGTCGTGCCGTGCGACGGGCGGCGTCGTGATCGTGAAATGCTCCGCGAGGACGCGCCGATGCTCGTGCGACAGGTCGGTCATCGCCTCCACTTCGGAGACGCCGCGGCGGTACACCCACTGGAAGATCTGGGCCGCCCGGTAGCGTTCGAGGCCGAGCTCACCCAGGGCGTCCTCGAGCTCGGGCCTCGTAAGCTCGGTCAGCTCGACCGAGGGGGCCTCGGGGGACCTTTTTATTGGCGCGGTCGTTTCGGGCATGGTATTATTGAAAGGATTATAAGGCCGCAATTCCTTTTAGATCAACACGTTGCGGCTATCCCTCAACGCCAGTTCAAGCCGCATGGATGCCGATGATTGTCCGCGACGTCCTCGATAACGGTCTGCGACTGCTGACCGAGTCCATTCCCCACGTGCGGTCTGTAAGCATGGGCGTGTGGCTCACGCGAGGATCGCGGCACGAGGGTGACCGCTGGCCGGGCATCGCGCACTTCGTCGAGCACATGCTGTTCAAGGGAACGGCGACCCGTTCGGCCGAGGACATCGCCCAGGCCGTCGACTCGGTCGGCGGGCAGATGGACGCGGCGACGGGCAAGGAAAACGCCAACTACGCCATCAAGGTGCTCGACGAGCACCTGTCGTTCGCCGTCGATATCCTCTCCGACATTGTCCTCCACCCTAGGTTCTCGCCCGAAGACGTCGAGCGTGAGAAGAGCGTGATCGGCGAAGAAATCAAGATGGTGGAGGACACGCCCGACGATCTCGTGCACGAACTGTTCCTTCAGCAGTTCTGGGCCGGCCACCCGCTCGGGCGGCCGATACTCGGCACGCGCGACAGCATCGAGGCGTTGACGCGCGACAGCCTGCGCGACTACTTCGCGGGCGTGTACACGGCCGACAATTTCATCGTGGCGGCGGCCGGGAACATTGAGCATGCGCAGGTGCGTGATCTGGTGGCCCAGGCGTTCGCCCAGGTGGGGGCGCGCGGCACCGCCGTGACCGAGACGCGGCCGTCCCCGATCGACCTCGTGCTGGTCCGGAACAAGGAGCTCGAGCAGAGCCACGTCTGCCTGGGGGTCCCCGCCTACCAGCAGGACCACGACGAGCGGTACGCGGCGCTGGTCTTCAACACGCTGCTCGGCGGGTCGATGAGTTCGCGGCTGTTCCAGAACGTGCGCGAGAAGCGCGGCCTCGCGTATTCCGTGGGCAGCGGACTCAGCTCGTTCCGCGACGCCGGCTTGCTGAGCATCTACGCGGGGTGTTCGAACGCGCGCGTCGGCGAGGTGGTGAAGGTCGTCGTGGAGGAGCTGCGCGAAATGGTGGCGGCGCCCATCCCGGAGACCGACCTGCAGCGGGCGAAGGACAACGTCAGGGGCGGGATGATTCTGGGGCTCGAGAGCACGTGGCATCGTGCCGCGT
Organism: Acidobacteriota bacterium; assembly: GCA_026393735.1. Classification (GTDB taxonomy): domain Bacteria; phylum Acidobacteriota; class Vicinamibacteria; order Vicinamibacterales; family JAKQTR01; genus JAKQTR01. Next base: position 2,055 of record JAPKZP010000011.1, on the reverse strand, counting down.
ACCTCGCGCGCCAGGAGATCTACTTCGACAAGCCCTTCACGATCGAAGACACGCTGGCGGGCATCAACGCCGTCACGGTGGACGACGTGACCCGGGTGGCCCGCGCGTTGCTGACGCCGGCGCCCCTGTCGCTGGCGGTGCTGGGCGCGGTGAACGGCTGGACGATAACACCGGACGAACTGCGGGTGGCGTCATGATTGCGCGATATACGCATCCTGAGATGGGCGGGATCTGGAGCGACGAGCATCGCTACCGGACCTGGCTGCGGGTGGAGATCGCCGCGGCCGAGGCCATGGCCGATCAGGGACTGATTCCCAAGGACGCGGCGCGGGCGATCCGCGAGCGCGGCGGCTTCGACGTGGCACGCATCGACGCGATTGAGGCGGTGACCAAGCACGACATCATCGCCTTCACCACATCCGTGGCGGAGAAGGTGGGCCCGGAGGCGCGCTGGCTGCATTTCGGCCTCACCTCGTCCGACGTGCTCGACACCGCCCTGGCGCTGCAGCTCCAGGACGCGTGCGACGTCATCCTGAAGCGCCTCGACGCAGCGCAGGCGGCGGTGAAGGCGCGCGCCATGGAGCACCGCCGGACGCCGATGATCGGCCGCACGCACGGCGTGCACGCCGAGCCGATGACATTCGGCTTGAAGCTGGCGATCTGGTACGCCGAGCTGGGCCGCGATATCGTGCGCATCCAGCGCGCCCGGGCCACCATCTCGGTGGGCAAGATGTCCGGCGCCGTCGGCACCTACGCGCATCTCGATCCGTCGATCGAGCGGGCCGTCTGCGCGGCGCTGGGCCTCGAGCCCGCGCCCGTGTCGTCGCAGGTCGTACAGCGCGATCGGCACGCGGAACTGATGGCGGCGCTGGCGATCACGGCGGCGTCGCTGGAGAAGTTCGCCCTCGAGATCCGCGGCCTCCAGAAGACCGAGATCGGCGAGGTGGAGGAGCCGTTCGACAAGGGCCAGAAGGGCTCGTCGGCCATGCCGCACAAGCGCAACCCGATCGCCTGCGAACAGATCGTGGGCCTGGCGCGGGTGCTGCGCGGCAACCTGGTGGCGGCGATGGAGAACGTGGCGCTCTGGCACGAGCGCGACATTTCCCACTCGTCGGTCGAGCGCATCATCTTCCCGGACAGCTTCATCGCCCTCGACCACATGCTGCGCCGCTTCACGCGTATCGCGGCGGACATGGTCGTCTACCCCGATCGCATGGCCCGCAACCTCGAACTCTCGCGCGGCGTCGTGTTCTCGGGATCGGTGCTCCTGGCCCTCGCGGAGAAAGGCGTGTCGCGCGAGCAGGCCTACGAGTGGGTGCAGCGCAACGCCATGCGATCGTCGATTGAAGGGCTGGACTTCCGCACGCTGCTCAAGGCGGACGCGGACCTGACGGCCGTGCTGACGGTCGCCGAGCTCGACCGGCTGTTCGACCTCGACTACCAGGTGCGCCACGTGGACGAGAGTTTCGCGCGCGTCTTCGGCGAGACCGGAAACCGCTTGAGTTGAAGGCAGGGGCCGGTGTGGCGCAGGGCTTCAGCCCTGCGTGAGGCGGGCCGCCGAGTCGCGCCTTCGCAGCCCGGAGGCATCCCTGGCATGTCGGCCCTGAGCGCCGTCGAAGGGAGCCTCCAGGAGGCGTCTGGAAGAGAATGCTCGACAAGTTCAAGGATGAGTGCGGCGTGTTCGGCGTCTACGGGAACGCCGAGGCGTCGAAGCTCGCGTATCTCGGGCTCTATGCCCTGCAGCACCGCGGCCAGGAAAGCGGCGGCATCGTCGCGTCCGACGGCCAGACGCTGCGCGCGGCGCGCGGCATGGGCTACGTCGCCGACATCTTCGACGAACAGACGCTGGCCCCCCTGGTCGGCACGAGCGCGATCGGGCACGTGCGCTACTCCACGGCCGGTGAGAGCCGCCTGACGAACGCGCAGCCGATCCTGATCGACTGCGTGCACGGCCAGATCGCCGTCTGCCACAACGGCAATCTCGTCAACGAGCGCGAACTGAAGGACTGGCTCTCGTCACAAGGCGCGATCTTCCAGACCTCGAGCGACACGGAG